>NZ_NKFM01000007.1:0-36380 GCF_002223085.1 Burkholderia sp. HI2714
CTCATACACCGCCTCCAACGTCAGTTCCTGTCGTCTGGCGATCTCTTTCGCTCGCACGCCGTCGCTGAACATCAGAATCGTCCGCGACCGGTCTCGTATTCGCCAATCACGACGGCTTCTCGCCATCGCTTCAAGCTTTGTACGTTCTTCCTGCGTCAGTTCCAGCGCTTTCAATGCCATCAGCTTCGTTGCTCGTCCCGTCCAGTTCGAACCATGATTGTAGAGACATTTCATGTCGAAGGCTTATCACCTGCTCGCGCAAAGCCGTTCACGTAGCGACGGCTTACATCAACGCTTTTCAGGGACCGCGATGACGTTACCGCCGGTACTTCAGCAGCGTGTTAGGGGAGCGCTACATCCTTCCCGGAAAATAAATTCTTTGCATTCACCTGCGGAAAAATTTGATTCAGAAGGACGGACACACGAATTTCCAAATCATCTCCTGCGTCATCAATTGGTCTTGCCACAGAAAATCCTTCTACGGAAAAGCAACTGTTTCGCGAAAACAATACTTCATTTTCATTCACATCGGATAAGGGGCCTTGTAGTAAGGGGATTCCGGTGCCATTGGAGTCTGAGCTAACTATCTTGTATATGACGATCGCATTTGTACCATCTGGATTCACCATCCCTTGGTTCTCGAGCGTTTCGATCGCATAATCTGCGGTTGTAGACGCGCTCATGAAACATGGGAAATTCGATACCACATCACCAACCTGGATGATCGATCCCCAAGGCGGTGGGCAGTCGCGACTATGCTCGGCTACGCGAAGAAATTCACCGGAAAGTGTAGGCAAGTCAATGAGAGCGCGATCCATGTTTACTACCATATTCGATTCTTCGGTCGAAAGTGGCTCCCCTGACGCTAGCTTCGCATTTAGCTCATAATTCATTCCGCTAGATATGACTTTTGTATTGTCACTATAGCGCCCACCTTCATCTTCGGTGGATGTCCACTGCCTAAGGGCGAGTCGCTCCGCCTGCGGCAATTGCGCAACTCGGCGCTCAAAGTCGGTTGCATCGATCCACGGTTGACGCAACATTACACCCGACTCGGGAAATAAATGGTCCTCAGCAGCACGACTGCCCCAAGTCGCAACGTGGTAATTCTTTGCGCTGCCATTTAATAATACGTTTACGTGCGTGGTAATATCTGGAGTTCTTGAGGGAGTGCAATCCGTGGATTGCGCACTGACGATAGAATGCGAGCCAGCGATCGGCAACATGTGAGCAACCTTCTTCGCGCTTGATTTGATTCAATAGAAAATTACAGCATGCCGTAGTGGAGCGCGGCGCTCTTGCACAAATCGACCACGCGCAAGGTTGTACGCCGTTAGCGAGGTCGGATCGCACTGCTATTTCCGGTTGACGGTACAGTGAAATTGCAGTTTGGGCTAGCTTGAATAGCCCTGATTGACCTTGATTAGCCTTGGTTTTGCAGATTGCGAGTCGAGCAAGGCGTTGATTTATAAGGGCCTGTGGTGCGCAGGTAAAACTCCGAAGGCAGGGGTTGCACAGCGGATCGGCATCAGTCGCTCGGACTACGCGAAACGCGAAAAACGCGAAAAACGCGAGAAGCTGCGCAAGTCGGTGCGCAGGAAGATCGCGGCCGCGCTCGGCATCACGCTGGCGCAGCTTGATTTCTGACGCGCGGGCCGGCGAACGCGCCGGCCGCCCGGACAGCCGGCGTGCCGATGTCGGGTTGCCTCGCCGTTGTGCGAGAATCGCCCGCAACGACACTCCAAGCGACGATCGCGGCGGCCGTCCGCGCATCGCGCCGACTCCCGATGGCTGCCATCCTGTCTACCTCGACCGCAGTCGATGCCCGCGCGCTGACCGATGCGCAGCAGGCGCTGCTCGCGCGTCTGCACGCCTATTCCCCCGACGACCCGACCGCGCCGCTGCCGTACAGCCTCCGCCTTGCCGAAGCCGAAGGCTGGTCGCATGCGCACGCGCTGGCCGTGATCGACGAATACAAGCGCTTCGCGTTTCTCGCGCAGGCGGCCGGACATCCGGTCACGCCGTCGGTCGCAGTCGATGCCGCGTGGCATTTCCACCTGCAGTACACGCTCGAATACTGGGACGTCTTCTGCGCCGGCGTGCTGCGCGCGCGGCTGCATCACATGCCCGGCACGGGCGCGCCGGACGAGGCCGCCGTGTACGCGCAGCGCTATCGCGACACGCTCGACAGCTATCGCCGGCTGTTCGGCTGCGAGCCGCCCGAAGCGATCTGGCCGCGCCCCGTGGCCGAGCCGGCCGTGCTCGCCGACGCCCCGGTGCAGCGCGCAGAACTGCGCGACGGCCCGTCGAGCGAGCCCGCCGCGCGCCCGCGACGCTGGCGGCGCTTCGCGAAGTTCGCGTGGCCGACGGCGGCGATCAGCGTCGCGGCGACCTGCGCGAGCGCGAGCGATTTCAATGTGCTGGACTTCTCGGGGCCGGACTTTCTCGGGTTGTTCTACGTGCCGCTTTGCGTCGCCGCGCTGCTGCTGATCGCCGGCCTGCAGTGGATCGAATACCGCCACCGTGCGTGGGGACCGCGCGCCCCCGAATCGTCACCCGACCTGAGCGCGGAGGAAGCGGCGTATCTCGCGGGCGGCGGTGCGCGAATGGCGCAGGTCGCGATGCTGTCGCTCGCGCATGCCGGTGCGATCGAGCTGCGGATGAGCAAGGTCCACGGCGCGCGGGTGCGGATCGACGATCCGCGACACGCAGGCGCGTATGGCGCCGACTGGGAATGGCTGAGGCGGCAACCCGGTGGCGAGACGAGCTGCCACGCGTTTCGTCAGCGTCTCGCGTGGCGCGAAGCCGACTGCGCCGCAGCGTTGCAGCGCAAAGGCTGGCTCTGGGCGCCGGGCGAGATGCGGGCGACGCGGATGGCCGCGCGCGCGATCCTGCTGCTCGTGTTCGGCGCGGGCGCGGCGAAGCTCGCGGTCGGCCTGAGCCGCGGCCGGCCCGTGCTGCTGCTGATGATTGTCATGGCGGCGTTCATGGTCGCGTACCACTTCATGGTCGGACGCCTGCCCGGCTTCGGGTGCGGCGGCATGACGCGCAGCGGCGAGGCGGCGCTCGACGAGCACCGCGACCAACGCCGGGGTGACCGCGCGACGCCGGACGGGCTCTTGTGGACGGCCGCGCTGTTCGGCGCCGGCGCGCTCGCCAGCACTGTGTGGGCCGCGCATTCGAAAGTGCTGATGGCACCGCCGCCCGTTGCCGTGCAAACCGGCGGGTCGAGCGGTTCGTTCGACTCGGACGCCGGGGACAGCAGCAGTTCGAGTTCGTGCAGTTCGTCGAGCTCATGCAGCTCGAGCAGTTGCGGCGGCTGTTCGAGCAACTGAGCACAGGGCGCGCTGCCGCGATAGCGCGCCGGGCCGCCAGCGTCAGGCAGGTGGCACGGCGCCCGCCGAACTACGCGATCGCGGCATCGGCGGGCGTGCGTGCCTGCGCGGCACGCCCGTCGCCCGCCTCGACGATCAGCGTCCAGTCGAACGCCGGCAGTGCGCAGAGCTGCTCGACGGTGGCCGTGTACTCGTGCGCGGGCGCGTGCAGGTAGCGCACCTTGTCGGTCCATTCGGGCAGCGGCGCCTGCGACGAGGTCACCACGACCGCCAGCAGATCCTGTTCCGGCCGCCTTGCGATTTCCTGCAGGCTCAGCCGGACCTTGTCTAGGTCACCCTCGGCGTCCAGGATCAGCGCGCCGGGGATCGGCGCATCCGGCCGGCCGGGCGGGGTGCCGACAGCGCCTTTGTCGATGCACTGCTGATACACATGGCGATAGCGCGGCAGCGCCTGCTGCAGCGCGTGATGCTTGCGGACCTTCGCCTGCGCCGTGCGCGCGAGCCCGCGGCGCAACGCCGGGTTCGCGATCAGCCGGTCGAGCGCGTCGACCCAGGCCTGCGGCGCATCCGGGGCCAGCAGGCCGTCGCAGCCGTCGTGCAGCGCGAAGCGATAGGCCGGCCGGTCGCTGACGATCGAGGCGATGCCGGCCGCCGCGTATTCCTGCCACTGGATCGTGCTCGTGCCGGCGTTGTAGTCGTGGTCGGCGAGCGGCAGCAGCGCGATGTCCCAGCGTCGTTCCGGCAGGCGTCGTGCGTGCGCGTCGTAGTCGTGAAGCTCGGGCTCGCACCCGGCGGCCGGGTGGCCGGCCCAGCCCGGCGGGAGGTCCGCGCCGACGAAACTCACCCTGACCTTGCCGGGATGGCGCGCGCAGATCGCCTGCAGCGCCGCGTCGACGAGCGCGAAGTTGTCGGCGCGCAGCGACGCGCCGGCGATGCCGATCGTCACGCAGTCGTCGCCGCGCGCCGCCACGGGGCGGTAGAACCGGTCGAAGTCCACGCTGTCGGGCAGCACGTGAACGCGCGGGTGCGACAGCCGGTAGCGGCTGGCGATGTACGGCGTGGATACGATCACGGCGTCCGCGTTGCGCAGCACGAGCTCGATCCCCGCGCGGGCCATCCCGCCTTGCGCGGCGAGCGGATGCGTGGCCGGCAGGTCGGTCAGCAGGTCGTCGGTCTCGTAGATCACCGGCTTTTCATGCCTGAAGATCGTATACAGGTCGTTGCCCGTCAGCATGCCGGGCGTCAGCCGGTGCAGCAGGATGGCGTCGGCCGTGGCCAGCGCGCTGCTGTCGATCTGGCCGTCCCGGAAGCCCGGGACGAGTTCCCATTCGTCGTTCAGCAGACCGAACGGCAGCGTGAGGCGAATTCGCGACGACGCGCATGCGTCCGGATCGATCGAATACACGATCAGGCGCTTGCGGCGCGGTGCGGCGTCCGCAGTCGCGGCGACGGGCGCCAGCGTCCGGTTCTCCGCCAGCAGCCGCGCGTACAGCGCACCGTGGCGCGCGGCGTTGCGGCCGATGTCGTGCTGCGCGCGGATCGCATCCTGCGCGGCCGCGGCGAGTTGCGCGCGGGTTTGCGGATGCTCGATCAGGTGCGCGATCGCGTCGATCCACGCGTCGGTGGTGTCGGCGACGAGCCAGCCCGTGCGGCCGTGGACAACCGGGCAGCCTTGCGCCGGCGTGGCGACGAGCACGGTGGCCGCGCCGGCCGCCGAGGATTCGAGCCATGCACGCGGCGGCGCATCGTCGCGCAACGTGACCGGCGCCGCGACTAGCGCGATGTCGAGGTCCGCGCGCTTCAGCGCGTCGGCGTAGCTGTCGTAAGGGGCAGGCTCCGCGATCAGCGTGACATCCGGTTCGCGGTCCCAGCCGGCCGGCAGCGCCGCGCCGACGAACGACACCCGGAGCTTCCCCGGAAACCGGCGGCGGAGTTCGGCCAGCGCCTGGCGGACCTGCTCGAGACGCACGCCGTCGAGACCGGTACCGGAAACCGCGAGGTTCACGTGGTCGCGCACGCCGGGCGCCGCGCGGTGCAGACGCTCGAGATCGACGCCGGTCGGCAGCGCGTGGACCGATGCGTTGACATGACGGTACTGCCGCACCAGCGCTTCCGACGGCACGACGAGCGCATGCGCGCGCTGCACGGCGCTGCGGATGCCCGCCTTGCGGCGCGCGTTGTCGGTCGCGCCGGGAATGTCGGCGAGCAGCGTGTCGAGCGGCGCGTCGATCTCGAGGACGACCGGCTTGCCGAGCGAGAACAGGTGTTCCAGCGTGGCGGGGGACAGCAGGCCCGGCGTGCCGCCCTGCAGCACGATCAGGTCCGCGCGCTGCAGCGCGTCGGGATCGATGCCGGCTTGCGTGACAGGGAAAGTCAGCGCCCATTCGCGGTCCAGCCGCGCGAACGGCTGCGCGAAGCGCAGGCTGGTGCGCGCGTGGTCGGCCGGTTCGGCGGTGACGACCGCGATGCACGAGCGCGGCGCGGACGCGGGCTGTCCCTGGGCGGCGGCGGTCGCGACGGCCTGCGCATCCAGTTTGTCCGCGTGGGCCTGGGTCCGCTCGACGAAGTTCCGCAACTGCTGCCAGAAGGTTTCCTCTTCCTTCAGGTAGACGCTGCGCGCTTCGTGAACGGTGGCCTTCGCGTGGGCGATCTCGTGTTCGTCGAGCCCCCACGCGATGCCCTTGCCGTCCATCACCCACCGGGTCGGCTCCGACAGCGACGCGTCATTCATGATGCACACGACCGGGCAGCCGCACAGCAGCGCTTCGAACACGGCGGTGGACCATTCGTACATGTACACGCACTCGACCTGTCGGAACAGCGCCGCGAGTTCGTGCGCCGAACGTTCCGGCACGCGGGTCGAGATTTCGATCGACTCGGCGGTGACCGGATGCAGCGTGCCGCCGCGCCGCAGGTGGCGATTGATGAAGACGGCCGTGCCGTTGCGGCGGGCATCGTCGACACCGTCGCTATTGAAGATGCGCGTGTCGACCAGCGGCATGCGCAGCAGGTCCGCCTTCCAATCTTCGGGTACCAGTGACGGCCCGAACGTGAAGATGAGGTCGTTCGGTTGCAGGCTGATCGGTTCGCCGTTGATGCGGCCGGGCTCGGCCAGCAGGTAGCGCACGACGCAGCGCGCGTTGAACGGATTGCCGGCGACGACGTCCGGATAGACGACGATCGGGCTGCGATTCGCGCGGGCGTGCGCCTGCACGATGTCGTGGGTCAGCGGCGGCGTGCGCAGCTCAGGATGCACGACCGGCGTGCAGACGTACGCTTCGTGGCCGAGCAGGTTCAGCACGTGGCACAGGTAGTGCATCGCGCGGATCCCGCCGGAGGTTTGCCGGAAATTCGGCGCGTGTATGTAGTACGGGTGGTCGAGTCGCGTAAAGATGCGCGAACTGCCGTGCGCCGAGCGAGGTTGGGGAGTCGTCATCGTTATCGGGTGCGGTAGAAATTGAAGACCACGTCGAGGATGCGATCCTGTTCGGCTTCGGTCATGTCGTGGTACAGCGGCAGCCGGACGAGCCGGTCGGCGACGAGGTCCGTCACCGCCATGCCGGACCCGCAGCGCCCGTAGCGCTGGCCGGCCGGCGAACTGTGTAGCGGCACGTAGTGGAACACCGCGTTCACGCCCACCGCGCGGATCTGCTGCAGCAGCTCGGTGCGTTCGGCGAGGTCGCGTGCGAGGAAATAGAACATGTGGCCGTTGCCGCGCTCGGCGAGCGAAATCGCGGGCAGCTCGATCAGCCCGTCCGCGTGCAGCGGCTGCAGCGCATCCTGATAGCGCTGCACGGTCGCGCGCCGCTGCGCGGTGATCACGTCCGCGTGCTCGAACTGCGCGTACAGGAACGCCGCGATCAGCTCGCCCGGCAGGAACGACGAACCGACGTCGACCCAGGTGTACTTGTCCACCTGCCCGCGGAAGAACTGACTGCGGTTGGTGCCCTTCTCGCGGATGATCTCCGCGCGCTCGACGAGGCGCGGGTCGTTGACCAGCAACGCGCCGCCTTCGCCCGAGATCACGTTCTTGGTCTCGTGGAAGCTGAGGCACGCGAGGTGGCCGAGGCTGCCGAGCGGCTTGCCGTTCCACGTCGACTGCAGCGCCTGGGCGGCGTCCTCGATCACCCACAGGTCGTGGTCCGCCGCGAGCTGCCCGATCACGTCCATGTCGCATGCGACGCCCGCGTAGTGCACCGGCACGATCGCGCGCGTGCGCTGGGTGATCGCGGCGGCGATCTGCGTCTCGTCGAGGTTCAGCGTGTCGCGGCGGATGTCGACGAACACCGGCGTCGCGCCGCGCAGCACGAACGCGTTGGCGGTCGACACGAACGTGTAGGACGGCATGATCACTTCGTCGCCGGGCTGCACGTCGGCGAGGATCGCGGCCATCTCGAGCGCGGCCGTGCACGAGTGCGTGAGCAGCGCGCGCTGGCAGCCGACGCGCGCTTCCAGCCAGCGGTGGCAGAGCTTCGTGAACGCCTGGTCGCCGGCGAGGCCGCCCTGCTCGACCGCTTTCGCGATGTAGTAGAGCTCCTTGCCGACCACGAACGGGCGGCCGAACGGAATGCAGTCGAGATTGGGTGGGCCGAACATGGTCAGGCTCCGCGGTAAGGGGGACGTTTGGCCGCGCGGCTCGCGCGCGGCGCCGCTCAGATGTCCTTGCGGACGAGAATCGTGAATTCGTACAGGCCGTAGTCGTGCAGCAGCGCGACGTGGCGCGAATAGCGGCGCTTGCAGCGATCGAACAGCGCGCACGGGTCCGCGTAGTACAGGAGGTCCGGGCGCATGAACGGCGGATCGGAATACGACGTCAGGCAGTTGAACGCGAAGCCCAGCCGGCTCGTCGCGTGCAGCGTGTCGAGCGTCGCGTGGATGTAGTCGAGCCACGCGTCGTCGCCGTGACCGCGCCTGACGTTGAAGATGCCCGATGCGATCCCGTAGTCCGACGCGGCCTGCGGCACTGCGCCGACATGAAACGCGACGTTCGCGTCGTCGCGGTAGCGCTGCCGCGCGGCGTCGACCATGTCGGACGAGATGTCGTAGCCCGCATACGCGAAGCCGTCCGGCAGCGCACGCGCCTTCAGGAAATCGACCAGCGCGCCGTAGCCGCAGCCGATGTCGTTCACCGAGTGGCCGCCGGACGCGGGCAGGATCTTCGTCAGTTGTTCGAAGCGCAGGAACTGGCCGGTTTCGCCGTTCCAGTCGACGCCGCGCGCGGTCGCGCCGTGCTCCGCCAGCCGCGCGCTGTAGTACGCGGCCACTTCTTCCAGCAGGCTCGCATGCCGGGATTCGCTCATGGACATCACCTCAGTCTTTCGAGGTCAGCGCGTACCGGCGCGCTTCGGGACCGCAGTTGAACAGCACGTCGAGCACCGTCACGCCGTGGACGAAGTCGCCCCACTGCTGCGGATACTCGGGATAGGTCGGATAGTCGAACCAGCGCACCGCGACGCCGGCATCGGCGAACAGGTTCTCGTCGAGGTAGCTGCGCGCGGCCGGGCCGGACAGATACTCGGTCGCGCCCGCCTGCACGCACAGGTTCAGCAGCTTCTCGGTGCGGTCGCCGTGCAGCGCATAGTCCGACGTCGACGACACGCGCGTGCCGATCTCCAGTTGCCGGAGGACCCACGTCAGCATCGCGAAATTCAGCTCGCTCAGCATCCCGTAGGTGCGACCGGTGTAGAGCGTTTCGAGCTCGTCCGCATAGCGCGCGAAGTGCGGCGCGCGCGCGTAGTTCTGCTGCAGGGCCTTCCAGTGCAGCGGAGCCCAGTCGGCGCCGTCGATCTCGGTTTCGCGGATCGACTGGTGATACTTGCCCTTCACCTTCACCGGCACGCTCAGCCATTGCACGCCCTGCGGCGTCTTGATCTGGTTGCGGTTGCGCCAGTCGCGGCGCGTGTACTGCGCGTCATCGTAGAGGATGAACTCGTCGCTGGCGGCGATCAGGTCGAAGTAGCCCTTCCACGGAATGTAGTTGGACTGGACGATCGCCACCCGCTTCGCGTCGCGGTTCATGGTTGCACCGCTCATGCCGGAATGTGGCCGTACCGGTACATGTCGACGAGCTCGGGCGGAATGCCCCAGTCCGTTGCGCCCAGCTTGTCGTGCAGCGCCTCCAGGTCCGCGCGGATCGCGTTCTGGAGCTGTTCGACCATGCGGTTGCGCGCCGGCACGAAGTCGTGCTGGTACGCGGCATTGATCTGATGGCGTACCGTCTTCGCGATCGCGGCCTCGCGCGTCATGTTGCGGATCAGCGGGCGTTCGGGCGCGAGTTCCGCGTAGCGCGGATCGATCGGCTCGCCGCGCATCGCCGCGACGAGATCGCGGCTCAGCACCGGCGACAGGTGGAAGCCGTCGCGCTTGGTGCCGCCGAGAATCCACAGGTCGCGCACGCTGGTTTCGCCGAACAGCGGATACAGGTCGGACGTCGTCGGCCGCCAGCCGACGTTGACGTTGACCAGGCTCGCGCGCGAGAAGCGGGTGTTGATCTGGTCCATCGCGGACTTGAGCAGCGTGTACGCGCTGCCGGCGTGGCCGTGCTCGTGCGGCACCGGGCTGATGTAGTTGCTGGCGCCGACGAGGGTCCGGTCAGGCCCGTGCGGCGCCGAATATACACCGCACGCGAGGCCGCGGTTGGTCGTGCGCACGCAGTGCGTGTGCACGTTCTCCGCGCTCTGCAGTTCGACCGACATGCCGACGCCGTAGAACATCCGCTGCACCGGCAGCTCGGGCAGGCTCGCCTGCAGTACGCGCGTCACGTTGGCGCCGTTGCAGAGGATGAAGCGGTCCGCGCCGAGCATGCTGCCATCGGACAGGCGCGCCCCGGTGACGCGTCCGGCCGCGGTGTCGAGCCGCTCGACCTCGGCGTCGATGAAGCGCACGTTGCCGGCTTGCGCGACCGACTCGGTCAGCGCGTCGAGAAACTGTTTCGGATTGACCCAGCCTTCGCGCTTCAGGAAGACCGCCTTCAGCGCGCGATAGCGCGGGTCCGGATGATAGTTCGGGATCCCTGACGGATCGACCGCCTCGCAGGGCTCCTCGAATTCGCGGCAGAACCGCTGCATGGCCGCGAAGTTCTCGTCGTCGAGCGCGTCGGTCGCCGCGTTGTTCAGCACGAAGGTGCCGAAGCCGTGCGCGATCGCGCGCTCCGGCGTGCAGATTTCAGCGAATACGGCGGGCCAGGCCGCCGTCGCGCCGCGGCTCAGCTCGAACTTGAAGCGGTCGATCGGCGTGCCGAGCGAATCGCCTTCCAGCTCGGTGAACGAATTGAGCATCGCCGCCGCCGCGCGCGTGGCCGAGCCGGGCCGATGCGCGTGGCCGACGATCACGAGCTCGACGCCCGGGTCCGCCCGCTGCCATGCGCGGGCCGTCATCAGGCCGAGAATGCCGTTGCCGAGGATGGCGATTTTCATTTGCGTGCGCCTCCACCCTCGGGGAACGACAGGTAGCACAGCGACGGATAGGCCGCCGCCTTGTGGATCTGGTGCGGACGGTTGCCGAGCAGGTCGCGCAGGTAATGGACGCCTTCCGCGGGCAGCTGGCCGCCGCGGGTGAGCTGCCAGAACGCGACGACGCCGCCGGGCACCAGCCGCTCCATCACCGCGTCGAACGCGTGCCGGGTCGGCTCGATCACGTTCAGGTCGAACCACGCAAGTGCGACCATCTCGCCGGGATGCGCTTCGTCGAACGCCGCCAGCGTGTCGCGGCAGTCGCCTTCCCATACGTGGTGCTTGTCATGCACGTGCCCCATCGCGTTGCTGCGCTCGTGCAGGTTCAGCAGCTTGCGCAGCAGGTCGGCGTACTCGCCGGACAGCGAGTACGTGCCGTCGGAGAACAGCTTGCGGTCGCGCGTGTCGTGCTCGGCGAAGCCCGTGTAGCCCGTGAACGTATCGAATGCGTGGATGCGGCGCTGGAAGTTCAGCGGCTCGAGAATCGCGCGGAAGTTCTCGCACAGCACGGCGGTCTGCCCGCGCCACGTGCCGAGATCGAGGATCGCGCCCGGCAGCGGCACGATTTTTTGATAGATCTCAAAGGTCGCGAGAATGCGCGCGAGGAGCGAGCCGCGCACGAACAGGCCGAGCGACCGTTCCAGTTCCTCGCGCGTCGCGGGGTAGGTCTGCATCAGGTCGAACAGTTCGCGGCGCGCCGCGAGCTGATCGCCATCTGCGTTGGTGATGATCGCTGATTCGTGCATACACAGGGCTCCAGGCACAAAGGGTGTGACCGGACGAGCGCGTGTCGGCGCGGTGGCATCGGAATGCGCAACCGTCCGAACGTCGCAAGTCGGACATCTTTCTGCGATCAAGTCTATCGAGCGCCGCCAGGATCGAATGTCGGATTAGCGGGTGGTTTCACCCCGCATTTCGATGGATGCGCGGGTGTCCGGCGCGAATTCGGGGCGCCCGCGGGTGCGGCATGCAGTAGCAGGAATAGCGACCAATTCCAGCACCTGCTCGCCAAATTGGAACGCGGCGTGCGCGAGGAGAATTCGGACACGTCGGAGACCGTCGGTGCGTGCGTCCGCGGGCGAAGGCGTGCGCCGACGCAGCGGTGCCGGCCGCGATTCGAATCCCGTATTGGCTACCAGGACGACATAGCTCATGATGCCCACCTCCCCCGCCGCCGCCACGATCGAACAGGCGCTGGCGCACCATCAGGCCGACCGGCTGGAAGAGGCCGAGACGCTGTACCGGCGGATCCTCGACACCGATCCCCGGCACGCGGACGCGCTTCACCTCCTCGGCCTGATCGGCCATCAGTACGGGCGCTATCAGGAGGCATCCGACCTGATCATGGCGGCGATCGAGGTCAGGCCGGACGCGATGTACTACTACAACCTCGGCAACGTGATGCAGGCGGACAACCGTCACGCCGCCGCCGCCGAGTGCTTCCGTCTCGCCATCGAGCTGCGACCCGACTACGTCGATGCGTACAACAACCTCGGCAACGCGCTGCGGCTCGCCGGCGACGCCCGCGCGGCCGTCGATGCGTTCTGCCAGGCCATCGCGCTGAAGCCGGACAACGGCCAGGCCTACAACAACCTTGCGAATGCGCTGTTCGACCTGAACGAGATTCCGGCCGCGCTCGAGGCTTACCGGCACGCGGTCGCGCTGCGCCCCGAACTGCCGGAGCCGCGCAGCAACCTGCTGTTCGCGAGCCACTGCAGCGAAGCGTTCGACCACGACACCTATCTCGCCGAGGCCGCGCGCTACGACGAAGTCGTCACGCGGTGCGCGACGCCGTGGACGAACTGGCTCGTCGACCTGACCGCCCGCGCCGGGCGGCCGCTCAAGGTCGGCATCGTGTCGGGCGACCTGAAGGCGCATCCGGTCGGCTATTTCATCGAGAGCATGCTGAAGCATCTCGACGCGAACCGGATCGAGATGCATGCGTACCCGACGCGCGACGTCGAGGACGACGTGACCGCCCGCCTCAAGCCGGCCTTCGCGACGTGGACCTGCATTGCCGGCCTGAGCGACGAAGCGGCGGCCGCGCGTGTCCGCGCGGACCGCATCGACGTGCTGCTCGACGCGGCGGGCCACACGGTCTACAACCGCCTGCCGCTGTTCGCGTGGAAGCCGGCGCCGCTGCAGGCGAGCTGGCCCGGTTATTTCGCGAGCACCGGCGTGCGCGCGATCGACTACGTGATCGGCGACCGTCACGTGCTGCCGCCCGCCGAGGCCGCGCATTTCACCGAGCGGCCGTGGCATCTGCCGGACAGCTATCTGTGCTTCACGCCGCCGGCCGAGCCGATCGACGTCGGCGCGCTGCCGATGCTCGCGAACGGCCATCCGACCTTCGGCTATTTCGGCAAGCTCGCTAAGATCACCGATCACGTCGTCGCGGTCTGGTCGCGCGTGCTGCAATCGGTCGCGGGCGCGAAGCTGTTCGTGAAGGCGGAGCATCTCGACGATCCGCGCGAGCAGCAGGCGCTTGCCGCGCGCTTCGCGGCGCACGGCATCGACGCGCAGCGCCTGATCCTCGAAGGCCGCTCGCCGCGCGCCGAATACCTGGCCGCGTACCGGCGCGTCGACCTGATGCTGAGCCCGTTCCCGTATCCGGGCGGCACGACGACCGCCGAAGCGCTGTGGATGGGCGTGCCCGTTCTGTGCCGGCGCGGCGAGCGCTTCCTGTCGCACATCGCCGAGAGCCTGCTGCATTCGGCGCGGCTGCCCGAGTGGATCGCGGACGACGACGACGCGTATGTCGCGAAGGCCGTCGCGCAGGTGCTCGCGTCGCCGCTGTGCGACGCGCCCCGCTTCGCGCGCCACTTCGAGGACGCACTGCACGGCATGTGGGCGCAGCACGTCGAAGCCGCGCCGGGCGCATCCGTGTGAGGCCGCTCACGACGTGACGTGCGTGGGCATTTCCACGCCGGCGGCAAGCGGAACATGGCGCCCCTCGCGCTGAACACCGCGCCGGCCGCCGCGATCGTCATTCCGACCGGTGGCGCGTGCGCGACACCGTCGTCGGGATAGCACGCGATGGGATTGCGGCGTCGGCCGTGATGATCGGGCACGGCGGCAGGCGGATCGACTTCGGACACGATCCGCATTCCTAATGAGCAAAGCAGACGAGATGGACGGAACAGGACAGGCATTGCAGGCGGCGCTCGCGCATCACCAGGCGGGGCGTCTCGCGGAAGCGAAGACGCTGTACGACGCGATCCTCACCGCGCAGCCGGGCCAGCCGGATGCGTTGCATTTCCTCGGGCTGCTGGCGTGTCAGCTGAAGCAGTACGACGCGGGGCTTGCGCTGATGGAGCAATCGCTCGTCGCGCGGCCGGACGCGTCGTACTTCAACAACCTGGGCAACATGCTGCGCGAAAGCGGCCGGCTCGACGACGCGATCGCGCACTACCGGCGCGCGGTGGCGCTGCGGCCGGACTATCCGGAGGCGCACAACAACCTCGGCAATGCATTGCGCGACGCGCGCGAGCCGGCGGCTGCGATGGAGAGCTGCGCGCGCGCGATCGAGCTGCGCCCCGGCTATGCGCAGGCGTACAACAACCTTGGCAACGCGTTGCAAGACCTGGACGACCTCGATGGCGCCGCCACGCACTATGGCCGCGCGATCGAGCTGGACGCGTCGATGGCGATGGCCCACGCGAACTTGAGCGCCGTGCGTCACCGGCAGCTGCGCTGCGCGGAAGCGCTCGTGCATGCGCAGGACGCGATCCGGCTCGCGCCGAACCTTGGCGAAGCGCACAACCACGCGGGCAACGCGTATCACGGACTGGACCGGCTCGACGAGGCGCAAGCGAGCCATCGCACGGCCGTCACGCTGAATCCGGCGGACGCCGGCGCGTGCCACAACCTGTCCGTCGTGCTGCTGAAGCTGCAGCGGCTCGACGAGGCGCTCGTGTATTGCCGGCAGGCGTTGCAGGCCGGCCCGCCGGCCGTGTTGATGCACGTCAATCTCGGCGACATCCTGCGCGCACAGGGCAACGTCGATGCCGCGGTCCACGCGTATCGCGATGCGCTTGCGCTGGTGTGCGACGACGCCGACGACGTCGCAGCGACCGTGCTGAACCGGCTGCTGTTCAGCGCGGCGGCGTCCGCTTGCGTGAACCCCGCCGACTACCTGGCCGACGCGCGGCGCTACGGCCGGCACCTGGCCGCGCGTTCGACGCGCCATGCGCACGATCCGCGCGAGCGGGCGGCGCGCGCGCAGGGGCGGCCGCTGCGTGTCGGCTTCGTGTCCGGCGACCTGCGCCTGCATCCGGTCGGCATCTTCCTGGAAAGCGTACTTGCGCACCTCGACCGCACGCGCATCGACCTGCGCGTGTATGTGACCACGGACGTGGAGGACGCGATCACCGCGAAACTGAAGCCGCACTCGAGCGCCTGGCGCTCGATCGCCGCGCTGGGTCCGGAGGCGGCTGCGCGGATGATTCACGACGACGAAATCGACGTCCTCGTCGACCTCGCGGGCCATACGCAGTCGAGCGGGTTGGCGGTGTTCGGCTGGAAACCCGCGCCGGTACAGGCGAGCTGGCTCGGCTTCTTCGCGTCGACCGGCTGCGACGCGATCGACTACTTCATCGGCGACCGCTACACGCTGCCGGACGCCGAAGCGCATCACTTCGTCGAGCAGCCGTGGCGGCTGCCGGACAGCTTCCTGTGCTTCACGCCGCCGGCCTGCGACGTCGAGGTCGGCCCGCTGCCGATGGCGGCGCGCGGCCATCCGACGTTCGGTTGCTTCGGCCAGCTCGTGAAGATCGGCGAAGACGTCGTGCGTGCATGGTCGCGCATCCTGCACACGCTGCCGGACGCGCGGCTGCTGCTCAAGGCGCACGAGCTTGGCCGCGAGGGCGTGCGCGACGCGACCGCCGCGCGCTTCGCGCGGCATGGCATCGACGCGAGCCGGCTGATCCTCGAGGGCGGTTCGCCGCGCGCGGAATACTTCGGCGCCTATCACCGCATCGACGTCGCGCTGAGCCCGTTCCCGTACCCGGGCGGCACGACCACCGCGGAAGCGCTGTGGATGGGTGTGCCGGTGCTCGGCATGAAGGGCGGGCGCTTTGTCACGCACATCTGCGAAAGCGTGCTGCACGCGGCGGGCATGGGCGAATGGGTCGCTGACGGCGAGGACGCCTACGTCGCGAAGGCGATCGCGGCGGTGCGCGACCGCGAGCGGCTCGCGACGCTGCGCGCCGGGCTGCGCGCGCAGCTGCTCGCGTCGCCGCTGTGCGACGCGCGCCGGTTCGCGGCGCATCTCGAAGCGGCGTTCATCGGCATGTGGCAACGCTATACGAACTCGGAACACGAAGCATGAACGATATTCACGACACGCTGCAGTCTGCGCTGGCGCATCACCAGGCGGGGCGTCTCGCGGAAGCGAAGACGCTGTACGACGCCATCCTTACCGCGCAGCCGGGCCAGCCGGACGCGCTGCATTTCCTCGGGCTGCTGGCGTGCCAGCTGAAGCAGTACGACGCGGGGCTCGCACTGATGGAGCAATCGCTCGTCGCGCGGCCGGACGCGTCGTACTTCAACAACCTCGGCAACATGCTGCGCGAAAGCGGCCGGCTCGACGACGCGATCGCGCACTACCGTCGCGCGGTGGGGCTGCGGCCGGACTATCCGGAGGCGCACAACAACCTCGGCAACGCGTTGCGCGACGCGCGCGAGCCGGCGGCTGCGATGGAGAGCTGCGCGCGCGCGATCGAGCTGCGCCCCGGTTACGCGCAGGCGTACAACAATCTCGGCAACGCGCTGCAGGACCTGGGCGAGCACGAGGCTGCGGCGGCGAGCTACGCCAAGGCGGTCGCGCACCAGCCGCAATACGCTGATGCGTACTGCAATCTCGGCCACGCGCTGCATGCGCAGGAGAAATTCGACGATGCCGCGGATGCCTATCGTCGCGCCATCGCGCTGCAACCGGGCTTCCGTGTCGCGCACCAGGGGCTGAGCGAGACGCTGCGCGCGGCAGGTGATCTGCGGGGTGCGGTCGACCATGCGCGCGAGGGACTCGATCCGGGCGACGCGGACGCGCACTGCGTACTGGCCAGGCTGCTGCAGCGCATGAGCGAGTTCGACAAGGCGGTCGAACTGCTCGAGCGGGCGATCGCGATCGATCCCGCGCATGCGCGGGCGTGGGCCTGGCTCGGCGACCTGCGCAACCAGCAGGGCGAATACGGGCAGGCTGTGCAGGCGTGCCGGCACGCGATCGAGCTCGATCCCGAACTGGCCGATGCGTACAATTTCCTCGGCTACGCGTATCACAACCTCAACCGGCTGGCGGCGGCGGAACTGAGCTACCGGCACGCGATCGACCTGAACCCCGACGATGCCGACGCCCATCAGAACCTCGCCGCCGCGCTGTTTCGGCTCGAGAAGTTCGACGAGGCGATGAAGCACACGGAGATCGCGCGGGAACTCGGCATCGATCCGCTGAAGCTCCAGATGACGCTCGGCGACATCCTGTGGGCGAAAGGCGATCTCGCCGGCGCGCTGGACGCATTCCGCACGGCAATCCGCTACGACCTGCATCGCGCGTACTCGCGGATGCTGTTCAACATGTCTAGTTCGCCCGCGTTCGAGCCGCAGGAGTGGGTCGCTGAAGCGCGCCGCTACGGCGAACATCTCGAGCGCGATGCGCTTCCGTTCGAGCACGACCGCGCGCAGCGCGTCGCGCAGGTACAGGGGCGGCCGCTACGCGTCGGCTTCGTGTCGGGCGACCTGCGGCAGCACCCGGTCGGCATTTTTCTGGAAAGCGTGCTGGCGCGGATCGACCGGTCGCGCATCGAGCCACATGCGTATGTGACGTTCATCGGCGAGGACGACGTGACCGCGCGGCTCAAGCCGAACTTCGCGAGCTGGAAGAAGGTGGTCAGCCTGGGCCGCGAGGAGGCCGCGAAACTGATTCGCGACGACGGCATCGACATCCTGATCGATATGGCAGGCCATACCGACTGGAGCGGCCTGCCGATCTTCGGGCACAAGCCCGCACCGGTGCAGGCGAGCTGGCTCGGTTTCTTCGCGACGACCGGTTGCCGCGCGATCGACTATTTCATCGGCGATGCGCATACGCTACCCGCCGACGAGGCGCATCACTTCACCGAGCGGCCGTGGCGGCTGCCGGACAGCTACCTGTGCTTCACGCCGCCACCGTACGATGTCGCGGTCGGCCCGCTGCCGATGGTGGCTCATGGCGGCGTCACGTTCGGCTGCTTCGGCAAGCTGGTCAAGATCAGCGACGAGGTCGTCGCGCTGTGGTCGCGCATCCTGCACGCGCTGCCGGACGCGCGCCTGCTGCTGAAGGCTCATGAGCTCGGCGCCGACGACGTGAACCAGGCGACGCTCGACCGCTTCGCGCGGCACGGCATCGGCGCGGATCGGCTGATCCTCGAAGGCGGGTCGCCGCGTGCAGAATACTTTGCCGCGTATAACCGCATCGACGTCGCGCTGAGCCCATTCCCGTACCCGGGCGGCACGACCACGGCCGAAGCGCTGTGGATGGGCGTGCCGGTGCTCGGGATGAAGGGCGGCCGGTTCGTCACGCACATTTGCGAAAGCCTGCTGCACGCGGCGGGCATGGGCGACTGGATCGCGGAAGACGAGGCGGCGTACCTCGCGAAGGCCGTCGCGTTCGCGCGCGACCGCGACGGGCTGGCGACGCTGCGTGCAACCCTGCGCGAGCGCGCGCTGGCGTCGCCGCTGTGCGACGCGTCGCGCTTCGCACGCAACCTCGAGGACGCGCTGCACGGCATGTGGGCCTGTTATGCGTCCGGCGAGACGGCGCCCCGGGGCGCGTGACGAGCGGGATCGCGCCACGGCCGGAAGCCGCGCTCGCGCATCGTCGGACCGGCCGCCCGAGATGATCGACGCGGCCGTCGAGCGCGCGACGCGGGCTAGCCGGCGCGATCCGGCTCGCGCTCCCGCCTGCCGGCGAAAAAAAGCCGCATTGAAGCGGCTCGACGGTACGGCGACAACGGACCGCTCGACTGGCGGCGTCTTTTAATTCGACATGCGCGGGGGGCGAGATGCCCGGCCGGTCACAGCAAGCCGGCCTTCTGGTACTGGCTCGCGGCCTTGATCCGCTCCTGGGACTGCGCAAATTCCGCAGCCAGGCGGTCACGGTCCGTCTGCGCATGCTCCGTGATCGACGCGTCGATCGCCATGATCTGCCGCACCTGGTCCAGCACGTCCGGGGTCTGCTCGCCGGACAGGTTCATCAGCAGCGGCGAGCGTTCGTCGACGAGGGCCGCGACGCGCACCCAGTCGCGTGCATCGGCCGCCGACTGCATGGCACGGGTCAGGTCGAAGGCGCGGGACAGGGTGTCGTTCGTCATGGTTCGGCTCCGAAGGGGTGGTGCGGCCAAGGCTTACTTGTTGTTGGCCATCGCGCCGGCGCTGTTCTGGCCGCCGAACAGCTGGGTCAGGTAGCGGGTATTGTTCGACATCGTCGCCATCAGCGTGTTCAGCGCGGTGAACTGCGCATTGTATTGCTTGGTCAACTGGTCCGAGTAGGTCTGCAGTTGCGTGGCCTGACTCTGCACGCTCTTCAGATCGGCGTTGATCGCGTTGGTGCGCTGGTCGATCAGGCCGGACGTCTGCGTGTACGAGTTGATGTTCGCATTGAGCGCCTGGGCGATGCCGTTCGTCTGGTTGAAGATCGCCGTCACCGCGGAACTGTTCGACTTGAGCGCGGTGGTCAGCGCGGCGGTGTCGACCGACATCGCGCCGGTCGAGTCCACGTTGATGCCGATGCTGCCGAGCGCATAGGTGGTGCCGCCCGTCGTGACGCCGCTGCTGAGCGTCGTCGCGAGTGTGTTCCTGATCGTGTTCATCATCGCGTCGCCGAGCAGCGGGCCGGCGGTCTTCGCCGTCGGGTCGTAGCTCGACAGCGATTTCGCGGTATTCACGAAGTTGGTATACGCGGTCGCGAAATTGTTGATCGCGGTCGTCGCCGCGGCCGTGTCCTGCGACAGCGTGACGGTTTGGGTCGTGCCGACGGCGGCCTGCGACAGCGCCAGCGTGACGCCCGTCAGCGCGCCCGACACGTTGTTCGACGCGCTCGACACCGGCGTGCCGTCGATCGTCAGCTTCGCGTCGGCGGCCGGCGTGACCGTCGTGTACCCCGACGTCAGTTTCGAGTTGACGCCCGTGCCCGTGATCGAGATCGTGTTGGCCGCGCCGGTGGCGTTCGACTGCATCACGAGATGCTGGCCGTCCGAACCGGTGATGACCGACGCGGTGACGCCGGCATTGCCGGACGCGGAGTTGATCGACGACGCGATGTCGGACAGCGACGCGCCGGCCGCCACGTTGACGTTGAACGCCGGGTTGCTGCCGAAGGTGATGCTCAGCGAGCCGGCCGAGATCGTGTCCGCCGACGTCACGCCGGCCGATGACAGCTTGTTGGCGGTCGCGAGCTGCGTGACATTGACCGAATACGAACCGGCCACCGCGCCGCTGCCGCTCTTGATCGTCGTCGCGATGCCCGTGCCGCTCGCCGTCGCGGCCAGGCTGCCGAGCGCGGTGCCGTCCGAGAGGCCGGTGAGCGCGGTCTGCAGCGCGGACAGCGCCCCCTTCAGCTGGCCGATCGCGGACAGCTGCGTATTGTCGTTCGTCTGGCGGGTCTGCAGGGTCTGCAATTGCCCGGCCGTCTTCGCGTTCACCAGCGTCGTGACGAGCGTATTGACGTCGAGCGACGAATTGGTCGCGCCGCTGATGATCGATTGACCTGCGTTCGCCAGGATGGTGCTGATGTCCGTGCTGCTGACGGGGGTCGTGGTGGCCATGCCGTTGCTCCGGTCGTCCGCGCAATCAACGTGCGCGATGCGGCGGGGCGCCGCGGTTCAATGCAAAGAGGGAGGCGTGCCTCCCTGGAGAATTCTGATCCGGGCGGTTTCGGCGGCGTCGCGATGCGTCGCATGGCGACGCCGCCGGGCCCGGAGGCGGGCGGGCGCGTGGCCCGCCGCGGGTGCTGCTCGATTAGCCGAGGAGCTTCAGGACTTGCTGCGGCAGCGAGTTCGCTTGCGCCAGAACCGAGATACCAGCTTGTTGCAGCACTTGCGCCTTGCTCAGGTTCGCCGTTTCCGTCGCGAAGTCCGCGTCGGTGATCTGCGAGCGAGCGGCGGTCATGTTGGTTGCCTGGGTTTGCGTCGTCGAGATCGCAGCCTGGAACGTGTTCTGTGCTGCGCCCAGCGTTGCCTGGAACGTGTTGACTTGCTTCAGTGCCGCGTCGATCGCCGTGATCGCCGATTGCGCGCCCGACTGGGTGGCGACGCTCAGGGTGTTCACGCTCATGCCCGTGCTGTTCCAGTTCGCCGTGCCGAAGTCGACGGTAACGACCTGGTTCGCTGCAGCGCCGATCTGGAACGTGACGCTGCCGGCGCCGCCCAGGATGGTCTGGCTGTTGAACGTCGTTTGCGATGCGACACGGTCGATTTCGCCGAGACGCGTCGACACTTCAGCTTGCAGGTTCGCGCGAGCGCTCGAATCCAGCGAGCCGTCGCCCGCTTGTTGCGCCAGCGTACGGATACGCTGCAGGTTGTCGACCGTCGATTGCAGCGCGCCGTTGGCGGTCTGGATCATCGAGATGCCGTTGTTCGCGTTTGCAACACCTTGCGTCAGCGCATTGATTGCCGCCGTTTGCGACGTCGAGATCGCCAGGCCTGCTGCATCGTCAGCAGCGGTGTTGATGCGCTTGCCCGACGACAGGCGGTTGATTGCTTGCGACAGCGCGCTTTGCGAGCCCGACAGATTCGTCTGCGTCGTCAGCGAAAGGATGTTGGTGTTGATGTTCAGCATTTGCTTCCTCGTTGTAGAAAATGGCTGGGATACAGACAGGTTCTGATTTCGGCGTTGCGCTTTATCGCGACTGGCGCTGCCCCGCCTTTCCTGGTTGACGGCGGCACCCGGCGAAAACTTTAGAGGGATGTTTGGGTAAATTCGGGACGGAAGGAGGGTTGTCGGCCGAAACGCGCGCCCGGCTTGGCCGGCCGGGCCGCGGGCAGGCGCGGCACCCGGCTCCGTTCGACGGGGTGATCGGCCGCGCGACGCGGAGCGGCGCGCCGGGAGATGCAAAAGGGTGGTTTTGTCTGTGATTCTCTGCTATGATGGCGGGCTGAATTGAGATTTCTGTCAAGCCTCTGCCGTTTTCGGCGTGTCTGCTGGCAGTCAAACGCGGCGCTGCACGCGGTTGTGAAGCGTACTCGCGGTGCTTTCCGCCTCTCTTTTCCGGCCTCCGAGGCCGTATTTCCGCTCGTTTCGCCTGTTTGTGGGGACGCTCGGATGGCCGGTGCGTGGCGCTTGGCCGCTACGTTTTTGACCGTTTAAGCAATTTAGGAACGACATGACGACGATTCTTCTGAAAGAAAACGAGCCGTTCGAAGTGGCGATTCGCCGCTTTCGCCGTGCTATCGAAAAAAATGGCCTGATCGCTGAACTGCGCGAACGCCAGTCCTACGAAAAGCCGACCGCAGTCCGCAAGCGCAAGAAGGCAGCAGCCGTCAAGCGCCTGCACAAGCGCCTGCGCAGCCAGATGCTGCCGAAGAAGCTCCACTAAGAGCGTCTTACGGTTCGCCGCGAAACGGCGGAGCGTGCTTCGAAAGAAGCCGCTCCGCCGTTTTGCATTTGGGGCCGGGAAAAATCCCGGGGCCGTGGCGGGGCAGCCGTTCCGGGTAATGGCTGACGGCCGGCGGTTTGCGGCCGCCGGCCCACCGTTCAGAAGTCGATCTTCGCGCTCAGGCTCACGGTGCGCGGGTCGCCCGGCTTTACGTAGTCCGCGTACTGGTATTCCCAGTAACGGCGGTTCAGCACGTTGTCGATCGACGCGCGCAGCGTCACGTCGTGGCGGCCGACCCGCGTCAGGTAGCGCGCGCCCGCATTGACGACGAGAAAGCCCGGCGCGTCGAGGCCGCCGGCCGCGCGCAGCGGCGTCGCGCCGGTGAATTTCGCGTCGACGCCGAGCGTCAGCCCCGGCACGCCCGGCACCGCGTAGCCGATGTCGCCGGCGAGCACGAAACGTGGCGCGCCCGCGACACGGTTGCCGTTGTTGCCGATCCCGTTCGCATACCACGCGTCGAGCAGCATCGCGTCGACGCCCGCGTTCCAGCGCACGCCGAATTTCGCGCGCGCACCGAACTCGATCCCCTGGATGATCGATTCGCCGTCCTGCACGTAGACGTTCGCGGCATTCGCATACTCGGCGCTGCGCTCGATGCGGAACAGCGCGGCCGTCGCGCTCCAGCGTGCGTGCTCGCTCTTGATTCCCAGCTCGTACTGCTTGCTGCGCAACGGCTTGAGCACCTGGCCGGCGTTCGCGTAGACGTCGTTCACGCGGCTGCCGGGCTCGAGCGATTCGGCGTAGCTCGCGTAAGCGGTCGTGGTCGGCGCGAGCTTGAACATCACCGCGAACGTCGGCGTCACCACGCCGTTCTGGCGGTAGCCGGGATCCTCGACGCCGCTCGCCTGGAACGAGCGCTGCTCGTAGTTCATGTAGCGCACGCCGGCGAGCACCGACCAGCGGTCGGTGAGCTGCACGGTGTCGCTCGCGAACAGTGACTTCTGCACGATCTCGCTCGTGCGGTACTGGATGAAGCCGTGCGGGCTGTCGTAGCGGGTCGGGTTCGGCGCATACAGGTTGCCGGCGCCGAGCGGCACGAACACGCTGTTCGCCGAATAGTCGTTCGCCTGCTTCTGCCACGACGCGCCGAGCACGATCTGGTGGCTGAACGGTCCCGTGCGAACCTTGCCCTCGACCATCGCGCGCCACTGGCTGAAGCGGTGGTCCTCCATCCCGACGTAGCGCCTGTCGGTGTAGTTGCCGGCCGCGTCCTGCAGGTACAGCGTGCTTTCGTTGCGACGGCGCGTCGCCTTGCTGTAGCTGTACGCGACGTCGAGCTGCCAGTCGGGCGCGAGCTGGTATTGCAGCCCGGCCGTGTAGAGCTGCAGGTTCGTGTTCAGGTACTGGTCCTTGCCGCCGAGGTTCGTCGTGCCGCCGCTGATCGTCGCGGGCAGCGCGCCGCCCGGGTAGCTGCCGGTGAAGATCGACGGCGTCTGGCCCGTCGTGCGGCGGTCCTGGTACAGCGCGCCGAACGTCACGGACAGATCGCGCGTCAGGTTCGCCTGCAGCGCGAGCGAGACGCTGTCGCGGCGGATGTTGCCGTCGTTGTACGTCTTGCCTTCCTCGTGCGTCGCGTTCAGCCGTGCGCCGAACATGCCGTTCGGCCCGAAGCGCTGGCCGAGATCGACGTGCTCGGTCCACACGTTGGTGCTCCGGTAGCCGACGTCGACGCTGCGCACGGGTTCGACGCCGGGCTGCTTCGTCACGTAGTTGACGACGCCGCCGGGCGTCACGAAGCCGTACAGGAACCCGCCGAGCCCCTTCAACAGCTCGACGCGGTCGAGCTGTTCGTACGGCATCGTGATCCCGTACGTGACGAACGGCAGCCCGTCGATCTTGTAGCCGTTCTGCCAGTCGAGCTGCATGCCGCGCACGGTCATGTAGCTGGCCCATGCGCTGTACGCGCCGCTGTTGTCGGACACCGATGCGTCGTTCGCGAACACGTCGCCGAGCTTGTACGGCTGGCGCGCCTCGAGCTCCTCCGACGTGACGATCGTCGTGGAGAACGGCGTGTCGAGCTGGCGGCGCGTGCCGAGCGCGCCGGTGGAGATCGTGTCGGTCAGGTGCTGCGGCGAATCATGCGCAGCGGTGACGTTGATGGCCGGCAACGCCGTGGCGCCGCCGGGCGAATCGTCCGCGTGCGCGAGCGACGCGGCAAGGCAGGCAAGGGCGGCGGCCACGCGATGGGGGCGGACGGGAGGGCGGGCGAGGCTGACGGTCATGGTGGGTAAGTAAAAATGCAAGTAAGAATCATTCTCATTGCGATAAAATGTTGCGCATCGTATCAAAACCCGTCGAACGCGCAACAATTCCATGCCGCGTGCAAGGGCATCCGGCCTCGCCAGCGGCGGCCGGCCGGCCGGCTCGTGCGCGGCGCCTGACCTTAAATGACCAGCATCCCGTTGAACCGGGGCCGCTCGTGCCGGCCCGCTTTTTCTTCTCGGTGCGCGCGATGAATGCGTTCCTGCGACCGTTTCTCGTCCGCCTGCATCGCTGGTTCGGCCTCGCGATCGCGCTGTTCCTGTTCGTCGCGGGCCTCACCGGCGCGCTGATCGCGTGGGATCACGAGCTCGACGCGGCACTGAACCCGGACTTCTACACCGCCCGCAGCGATGCGGCGCCGCTTGATCCGCTCGCACTCGCGACGCGCATCGAGGCCGCCGACCCGCGCGTCCAGGTGACGTATCTGCCGCTCGCGATCGAGCCGGGGCACACGCTGCAGGCGGGCGTGATGCCGCGCACCGATCCGGCGACCGGCCAGCCGTACGCGCTCGACTTCAGCCAGATCGCCGTCGATCCCGCGACCGGCGCGGTGCAGGGCCGCCGCGAATGGGGCGCGCTGTCGGTCGCGCGGCTCGACCTGATGCCGTTCATCTACCGGCTGCACTACTCGCTGTTCCTGCCCGTGTATGGCGGGATCAACTTCGGGTTCTGGGTGATGGGCGTCGTCGGCATCGTGTGGGCGGTCGATTGCCTGATCGCGCTCGTGCTCGCGTTTCCGAACCCGAAGAGCTGGCGCAAGTCGTTCGCGTTCCGCGTGCGGCGCGGCGGCTATCCGCTGGTGTTCGACCTGCACCGCTCGGGCGGCGTGTGGGTGTGGGGGCTGCTGCTGGTCGTCGCGATCACGTCGATCTCGATGAACCTCGCCGTGCCCGTCGTGCGGCCGCTGGTATCGCTGGTGTCGCCGCTGGCCGAGACGCCGTACACGGATCCCGAACACTTCCCGCCCGCCGCGCCGGGCAGCAAGATGCTGCCGCGCGAGCGGATCGTCGAGATCGCGCGCGCGGCCGGGCGCGACGCGGGTTTCGCCGCGCCGCCCGGCGCGCTGCTGTTCGCGCCGGCGATGAATGCCTATGCGGTCGGGTTCTTCACGCCCGGCAACGATCACGGCGACGTCGGGCTCGGCAATGCGTGGCTCTATTGGGATGCGGTGACCGGCAAGCCCGTCGCCGCCCAGGTGCCGGGCCGCGGTTCGGCCGGCGATCTGTTCATGCAGGCGCAGTTTCCGTTGCACTCGGGGCGGATCGCCGGCGTCGCGGGGCGGGCCGCGGTGAGCGTGCTCGGCATCGTCATCGCGATGCTGAGCGTGACGGGCATCTGCATCTGGGTGAAGAAGCGTAGCGCCCGCGTGCGGGCCGCGCGCGGCACGCGGGCGGTTGCACCGGCGTCGTCGCGCGCCGCGAGATGAGGCGATGCGCGTCGCGCCACGCTTCGTGAGCGGTGCGCGGACGGGGTAACCGGCGCAGGGCCGCGGTGAGCGACGGGCCGCTGGCGGACGCCCGCGCCGTCAGCCCGCCTTGCGGCGGCGTGCGGGCTGCTTGCCGCTAAGCGCCGCGCATTGCGCGTGGCACGGGCAGCCAACTTCGTGATCGTTGACCATGCCGGTGGCCTGCATCAACGCATAGCAGATCGTCGAACCGACGAACTTGCAGCCATACGCCTTCAACGCCTTGCTGAGCGCGTCGGACTGTTCGGTCGACGCGGGCGCGTCGCGGTATGACTGCCACGCGTTCTGGACCGGCGTATCGCCGACGAACGACCACAGGAACGCGGCGAGCGACCCGTGCTCTTCGCGGATGCGCTGCACGGCGCGCGCATTGGTGACCGCCGATTCGACCTTCGCGCGGTTGCGCACGATGCCGGGATTCTCCAGCAGCTTCTCGATGCGCTTCGGCGTGAAGCGCGCGACGGCATCGACGTCGAAATCCGCAAAGGCTTCGCGATAGCCCGCGCGCTTGTTCAGGATCGTCGACCACGACAACCCGGCCTGCGCGCCCTCCAGGATCAGCATTTCGAACAGGTGGCGATCGTCGTGCGACGGCACGCCCCATTCGGTATCGTGATAGTGAGCATCCGCTTCCGTCTTCACCCAGTTGCACCGCTGCGACATCGTCTGCCTCGCTTTCCGTATCGATTCGATCGCGTCAGCATAGCGGAAGCCCTTTTCACGGAACAGCCGGCCGAACGGCAGATGGGCGCGCGGCGCCGATCCGGTTAAGCTTGGCGCCTGTTCGAATCAGCGGGATGAAGGCATGGCGGCATTACTTTTTGCGATCGGCATCGACGGCGGCGGCACGGGCACGCGCGCGGTGCTGGCCGACCGGCACGGGCGCGAGCTCGCGCAGGGGCGCGGCGGCCCGTCGGGGCTCGGGCTCGGCATCGAGCGCGCGTGGGCGTCGATCGGCGCGGCCTGCGCGGATGCGTTCACCCAGGCCGGTTATGCATTCGACTGGTCGCAGTGCGCGCTCGGCTGCGGGCTCGCGGGCGTCAACAATGCGGCGTGGCTGGCCGCGTTCCGCGCGCAGGCACCGCTCGGCGCGCTCGCGGTCGAGAGCGACGCGTATACGACCGTCGTCGGCGCGCACGGCGGCGCGCCGGGGCTGATCGTCGCGCTCGGCACCGGCAGCATCGCGGCGGCGCTCGATGCGGCCGGCGCGTGCCGGATCGCGGGCGGCTTCGGCTTCCCGTCCGGCGACGAGGCGAGCGGCGCATGGCTCGGCGTGCGCGCGCTCGCGTATGCACAGCAGGCGCTCGACGGCCGCGTGCCGCGCGATGCGTTCGCCAACGCGCTGCTCGCGGAAACGGGCGCCCAGGATCGCGACGCGCTCGTCCAGTGGTCGTGCGACGCGAACCAGACGATCTACGCGCGGCTTGCGCCGATCGTGCTCGCGCATCGTTCGCATCCGGTCGGGGGCGCGCTGATCGCGCAGGCGGGCGACGAGATCGGCAAGATGATCGACGCGCTCGACCCGCAGCAGGCACTGCCGGTCGCGCTGTGCGGCGGATTGGCGGACGCCCTCGCACCGGCCGTGCCGGCGCGCCATGCCGCCCGGCTGCGCGCGCCGCTCGACGATTCCGCGCACGGCGCGCTGCGGCTCGCGCTGCAGGCGCTGCGGGCGGCGGAGGGGCGCTGACGGCGTGTCGAGGCGGGAGGAAGGCGCACCGCAACCGCGCCGCTGGCGGCAATCGACCGGGAACCGTCCGGCGGGCAACCGGGCACGACGTTAAAATGGCCGTTCCGCAGAGCCCTGAGCGCCATTCTTCCGTCCCATGTACAAAGTCATCGCCACCGATCTCGACGGTACCCTGCTGAACAGCGACCACCAGCTCGATCCGTACACGATCGATACCGTCCGGCGGCTCGACCGCGACGGCTTGCAGTTCGTGATCGCCACCGGGCGCCATTACGCGGACGTCGCCGGCATTCGCGACGTGCTGGGCATCCGGCCGTACCTGATCACGTCGAACGGCGCGCGCGTGCATGCGCCGGACGACACGACGATCCACGCGCAGGACATCGATCCGGCGATCGTCCGCGGCCTCGTGCAGCCCGAGGTCGTCGGCGCGCACGGCCGCGTGATCGTCAACCTGTTCACCGACCAGGGCTGGCTGATCGACCGCGATGCGCCGCACCTGCTCGAATTCCACCAGGATTCGGGCTTCCGCTACGACGTGATCGACATGCCCGCGCACGACGGCGCGGATATCGCGAAGGTGCTGTACATCGGCGATCCGACTGATCTGGCGGTCGTCGCCGAGCAGATGCGCGTGCGCTTCGGCGATGCGCTGTACGTCACGTACTCGCTGCCCGACTGCCTCGAAGTGATGACCGCGAACGTGTCGAAGGGCCGCGCGCTGCGCTCGGTGCTCGCACGGCTCGGCGTCGACACCGGCCACTGCATCGCGTTCGGCGACAACATGAACGATATCGACCTGCTCGAAACCGCCGGCCACGCGTTCATGATGAACAACGCGAATCCCGACCTGGTCGCGCGGCTGCCGCACATCCCGCGGATCGGCAACAACTTCGACGCGGGCGTCGCCCGCCACCTGCGCACGCTGTTCTCGCTCGAAGACAACGTCGCCGCATCCTGAACGTCCTGCCGGGGCGGAAATGAAAAACGGGCGCCAGTGGCGCCCGTCGAAATTACCTGCCTCGATCTTCTTTGACAGCGTGAGGCTCGCTGCTCTGCTCGCTTGACCCCGTAGTGTTTTATTCGCTTGTGCGAGCCGATGCCGGCAGCAGGTCGACGGCGTCGTCACGCCCCGCGACCAGCGGATAGATGATCCCGGCGAGTACCGCGCCGATGATCGGTGCCACCCAGAACAGCCAGAGCTGACCGATCGCATCGCCGCCCACGAACAGCGCGGGGCCGGTCGAGCGGGCCGGGTTCACCGACGTGTTGGTGACCGGGATCGAGATCAGGTGGATCAGCGTCAGGCACAGACCGATCGCGATCGGCGCAAAGCCGGCCGGCACGCCGCGCTTGTCGGTGGCGCCCAGGATCACGAACAGGAAGAAGCCCGTCATCACGACTTCGCAAATGAACGCCGAACTGAGTGCGTAGTGGCCGGGCGAGCGTTCGCCGAAGCCGTTCGTCGCAAAGCCGCTGCCGACGACGTCGAAGCCCGGTTTGCCGGTCGCGATCAGGTACAGCACGAATGCGCCGAGCGTCGCGCCGACCACCTGCGCGACGATGTACGGCACGAGATCGCGTGCGGGGAAGCGGCCGGCGACCGTCAGGCCGACGCTCACTGCCGGATTCAGGTGGCAGCCCGAAATGTGGCCAATTGCGAATGCCATCGTCAGCACAGTCAGGCCGAAGGCAAGCGAGACGCCGGCAAAGCCGATGCCGAGGCCCGGAAAGGCGGCGGCCAGCACGGCGCTTCCGCACCCGCCGAGCACCAGCCAGAACGTGCCGAATACCTCTGCAGCGAGACGCTGAGAAAGATTCATGTAAGGACCTCGTTCAAGTGGATTGAAGACAACCGGACGACGCGACGGATTTAAATCGTCATCCGGAATTGGTCTGGATTATAGGAAATGAATCGGGTCGGGGAGGGTCAACGATTGTTAAATTTGAATGGCTGACGAATGCCTTTTATTAGAATAAGTCCGCATTCTCGATATAGCCGAATCGGTTAAAGATGACAGCATTCATTTCAAAGGGCAGGGCGGCAGTGCGGATGGCGTAACGGATGTTGGTGTCCCGGCCGGATTCGCCGGGGCCGCATCATCGAAAAGGGGAGTCAAAAAATGTCTCAATACGCGAAACTCAAGGCGCAGATCGCCGATCTGCAGGCCCAGGCGGACGATGTGCGCCGCCAGGAAGTGGCGGCGGTGATTGCGGAGGTCCAGCAAAAGATTGCCGAATATGGGCTGACTGCCCAGGATCTGGGCTTCGCGGAGCGAGCGAAGCGCGGGCGTCCGCCGAAGAAGGCGCCGCTGCCCCCGAAATACCGCGATCCGAAGTCGGGCGCGACCTGGAGCGGGCGAGGCAAGCCGCCGAATTGGATCGTCGGTAAAAACCGCGACCGTTTCCTCATCGAATGACCGAAAGCCCAAACAAAAGAGCCGCATCGAGATGCGGCTCTTTTGTTATCCGCGCCAATTTCGGCGCGGATTGGATTACGGCATATTTCCTTGCGGAATTCCGTGTCAGGCGCCGGCGACCCGGCGCAATGCCGGTTGACGGGCTCCCGTGCAAAGCGATTCGTAAGTTTCGACATACCGCTGCGCCATGGCCTTCGAGCTGAAGCGCGTATCGAAACGTTCGCGGATGGCGGTGCGCGACAGGCTGTCGATCCGGTGCAGCGCGCCGACCGCGCCCTGCACGTCCTCGACGATGAAGCCGGTCACGCCGTCCTCGATCACTTCGGGCACCGAGCCGCGGTTGAACGCGACGACCGGCGTGCCGCAGGCCATCGCCTCGATCATCACCAGGCCGAACGGCTCCGGCCAGTCGATCGGGAACAGCAGCGCCTTCGCGCCGGACAGGAACGCGGGCTTCTGCGCCTCGTTGATCTCGCCGATGAATTCGACGTGCGCCTGGCCGAGCAGCGGCTCGATCACTTCCTTGAAGTAGTCGGCGTCGGCCTTGTCGACCTTCGCGGCGATCTTCAGCGGCAGCCCGCTTTGCGCGGCGATCCGGATCGCGGTGTCGACGCGCTTTTCCGGGCAGATCCGGCCGAGGAACGCGAGGTATTCGGGCTTCACGCCCGGTTGCGGCGTGAGCAGCGTGTCAGGCAGCCCGTGATACACGGTGCCGGCCCACGCGGCCTGCGGCAGCGGCTTGCGCTGGTTGTTCGAGATCGACACGACCGGCGCGTCCGGGAACGCGTCGAACACGGGCTGCAGTTCCGGCAGGTCGAGGCGGCCGTGCAGCGTCGTCACGTACGGCGTGTCGAGGCGCGACATCAGCGGGAACGGCAGGTAGTCGAGGTGGAAGTGCAGCACGTCGAATTCGTGCGCGACCCGGGCGACCTTTTCGAGGAGCCGCATATGGGGCGCCATCGAATCGCGGATCGACGGGTCGAGCCGCAGTGCGCGCGGCCAGGCCGCCTCGAGACGGGCCGACGTGACGGAGTCGCCGCTGGCGAACAGGGTCACATCGTGGCCGAGATCGACGAGCGCCTCGGTGAGGTAGGACACGACACGCTCGGTGCCGCCGTAGAGTTTCGGCGGAACGGCTTCGTAAAGCGGCGCGATCTGGGCAATTCGCATGGATGTTCTCCTGTTTCGATCCGGGGGCGCGGGGGCGCCGATGCGGATCCCGTGCAAGGTTGCGGAACTCGCCGGCGTACGCGGTTGGCGGTACGTGGCCGTGCCCTGGGCGGGGTGCGCGGGGCGCCGGACGGCAAGCTGCGGGGCGGGCCGGCACGGCTCGCGCCGCCGCCCATTGGAGTCCATTATCGATATCGCCCTGGGGGGTTCGAGTGTTTTTTCAAACACTTAAGGCTTGTTACACGATGAAATACGCGAAAACCCCGATAAAAAGGGCGCGGATACAGAAATGGAGATAGACGCAACTATTGTTGCGTCTTCGTGAAAAAGCACTATAATTTTTACCGATCCGATTGCCGGCAGCCTTGCCGGCAAGCCTTCCGGCACATCGGACCCATCGCAGCCGAATCCTTGCTGCCACGCGCTTCCCCGCTTGCACCTTTCAATTCGCCTTGTCGGAAAAATTCCTACACGGTTTACAGAGAAATCCTGCACGGCATACGCCACTTCGCTGATACCGGCATAAATGCCGTTTAGCCAAAATTCGCCCTGTAAGACTATAAACGAGCCGACTGAGTGCCAAGAGCGCTCTGATCGAGCAAACGTTTTCATAACACGAATGGCCAAAGCACTTTAACGGGGGAATCATGAGCGCTACCAGCGAAATGCTCAGTGAGATCAAAGAGGTCAACCTGTCGTACCTCCTCCTCGCGCAACGCCTGCTGCGGGAAGACAAAGCGATGGGCATGTTCCGCATGGGCATTTCCCAGGAACTCGCCGACGTGCTCGGGAACCTCACGCTCGCACAGACCGTGAAGCTCGCCGCGTCGAACCAGATGCTGTGCCGCTTCCGCTTCGATGATCACGCGCTGCTCTCGTCGCTCGCCGACAAGGGCCGCAGCGATGTCGTCGCGCACGCCCACTCGGCCATCCTGATGGCCGGGCAGCAGGTCGAAGGCGTCCGCTGATCCATCCCGCCTTGCGTTTGTCCCGGCGTGCCGCGCCGGTGGGCAGCGTATTGGCCATCCATCCGAATAACGTCAAGCGGACGGTTTTCACCATGGCAAGCAAAAGCGTCGTGATCGAGGTGAAGGAAATCACCCTCGCCATCGAACTGATCGAACTGGGCGCCCGGCTGCAGCTGCTGGAAGCGGAGACGAGCCTGTCGCGGGACCGTCTGATCAAGCTGTACAAGGAACTGAAGGGCGTGTCGCCGCCGAAGGGGATGCTGCCGTTCTCGACCGACTGGTTCATGACGTGGCAGCCGAACATCCACTCGTCGCTGTTCTACAACATCTACCGGTTCATGCAGGACCACGGCCGCTGCGAGCCGATCCAGTCGATCGTGAAGGCGTACCGGCTCTATCAGGAGCACGTGAACCTGTCCGGCGACGAGGCCGCGCTGAGCCTCACGCGCGCGTGGACGCTCGTGCGCTTCTTCGATTCGGGGATGCTGCAGATGACCCCGTGCACGCGCTGCGGCGGCCACTTCGTCGCCCATGCGCATGATCCGCATCAAGGTTTCGTCTGCGGCCTCTGCCAGCCGCCGTCGCGCGCGGGCAAGACCCGCAAGGCCGCCGCCGCGCGCGCCGAACTGGCCGCCGCCGCGGCCTGAGCGCCGGCCGGGCAGGGCCGGGCGGGGCGTTCAGGCCGCGCCGGGGTGGCGCGAATCGTCTGCGAATTGCTGGTAAACACCGTCGGGCCGCCGCCTGGCCGCCCGCGAAAGTTTTCCTGCCGACTGCCGTAAACCTGTTTAACGGCGGTCTCCCCGCCGGTCATTCGTGAGGGACAGGCAGTGCTGATTATCGTGGGAACACTCGTGACGCTGTTGTCCGTCTTCGGCGGTTATGCGCTGGCAGGCGGGCATCTGGGCGCCCTGATCCAGCCCATCGAGATCCTGATGATCGTGGGTGCCGGTGTCGGCGCGTTCATCCTCGGCAACGGCGGCAAGACCATCAAGGCCACGCTACGCGTGCTGCCGACGCTCTTCAAGGGCTCGAAATACACGAAGGATGTCTACATGGAGCTGATGGCGCTTCTTTACGTGCTGCTCGCGAAGGCACGCAAGGAAGGCACGCTCACGCTCGAGGCCGACATCGACGATCCGGAAAAGAGCCCGATCTTCACGCAATACCCGAAGATCCTCGCCGATCGTCACATCGTCGAATTCCTGACCGACTACCTGCGCCTGATGGTGGGCGGCAACATGAACGCGTTCGAGATCGAGAGCCTGATGGACGAGGAGATCGAGACGCACCACGCGGAAGGCGAAGGCCCCGCGCATGCGCTGATGCGCGTCGGCGATGCGATGCCGGCGTTCGGGATCGTCGCGGCCGTGATGGGCGTCGTGCACACGATGGCGTCCGCCGACAAGCCGCCCGCGGTGCTCGGCGCGATGATCGCGCAGGCGCTGGTCGGCACGTTCCTCGGGATCTTGCTGTCGTACGGGCTGATCGGGCCGCTCGCGAGCCTCGCGGAGCAGCGCGTCGCCGAGTCGACCAAGATGTTCCAGTGCATCAAGGTGACGATCCTCGCGACGCTGAACGGCTATGCGCCGGCGATTGCGGTCGAGTTCGGCCGCAAGGTGCTGTTCTCGACCGAGCGCCCGTCGTTCTCCGAGCTCGAAGAGCACGTGCGCCGCGTGAAGGCGAAGTGATGCGGAGCGCCCCATGAGCAAGAGCAAGGATCGTGCAATCGTCGTCAAGCGGGTGGCCCCGGCGAAGAAGGGCCACCATGGCGGCGCATGGAAGCTCGCGTACGCGGACTTCATGACCGCGATGATGGCGTTCTTCCTGCTGATGTGGCTGCTGAGCTCGGTCACGCCGGTGCAGTTGAAGGGGATCGCCGAATACTTCAACACGCCGCTGAAGGCCGCGCTGTTCGGCAGCGGCGACCGCAGTTCGCAGGATTCCAGCATCATCAACGGCGGCGGCCGCGACCTGTCGAGCGTCGACGCCGGCACGCTGCGCCGCACCGACGGCACGACGCAACTGGCCGAACGCCTCGCGAAGATGGGCGACGAGCATTCCCGCTCGCAGGCGCAGACCGCGCAGGCCGCGCAGGACCGGCTCGAGCAGACGCGCCTGCATGACCTGCAGATCAAGCTGATGGCCGCGATCGAGGCCAACCCGACGCTGCGCCAGTTCAAGCAGCAGATCCGCATCGATTCCACGCTGATGGGGCTGCGCATCGAGATCGTCGACTCGCAGAAGCGGCCGATGTTCGCGATGTCGAGCGACCACGTCGAGCCGTACATGCGCGACATCCTGCGCGAGATCGGCAAGACGCTGAACGACGTGCCGAACCGGATCATCGTCCAGGGCCACACCGACGCGGTGCCGTACGCGGGCGGCGAGGGCGGCTACAGCAACTGGGAGCTGTCGGCCGACCGCGCGAACGCGTCGCGCCGCGAGCTGATCACCGGCGGCATGGGTGAGGCGAAGGTGCTGCGCGTGCTCGGCCTCGCGTCGACGCAGAACCTGAACAAGGCCGACCCGCTCGATCCGGAAAACCGCCGGATCAGCGTGATCGTGCTGAACCGCAAATCCGAAGAGGCGCTGATGCGCGACGATGCGACGACCACGACGCTGTCGGCCGATGCGGCCGGCTCGCAGCAGCTCGCGCAGCAGCTGGCCCCGGCGCCGGCAGCGCGCCCGGCGCTCGCGGCGTCCGCCGTCGCCGTGCCGAAACCCTGACGTTTACGAGATTCCGAGACAGACATGATCCGAACCATTCTCGCCATCGACGACTCCGCGACCATGCGTGCGCTGCTTCAGGCAACGCTGATGCAGGCCGGCTACGACGTGACGGTGGCGCCGGACGGCGAGGCCGGCTTCGACCTGGCGGCCACCGTGCCGTACGACCTGGTGCTGACCGACCAGAACATGCCGCGCAAGAGCGGGCTGGAAGTGATCGCCGCGCTGCGCAAGCTGACCGCCTATACGGAAACGCCGATCCTCGTGCTGACGACCGAAGGCAGCGACGCGTTCAAGGACGCCGCACGCGACGCGGGCGCGACCGGCTGGATCGAGAAGCCGATCGACCCCGCCGTGCTGGTCGACCTGGTCGCGACGCTGTCCGAGCCGGCCGCCTCCTGACATTCACGCGACGCATTCAACCCGGGACCGGGCATGACTCTCGACATCACTCAGTTCTACCAGACATTTTTCGACGAAGCGGACGAGCTGCTCGCGCAGATGGAGCAGTTGCTGCTGAACCTCGACGTCGGTTCGCCCGACCCCGAGGATCTGGCCGCGATCTTCCGCGCCGCGCATTCGATCAAGGGCGGCGCGGCGACGTTCGGCTTCTCTGCGCTGACCGATACGACGCACATCCTCGAATCGCTGCTCGACCGCGCACGCAACCACGAGCTGACGCTGACCAAGGAAATGGTCGACGCGTTCCTGGAGACGAAGGACGTGCTGTCCGACCAGCTCGTCGACTACCGCGCGAGCGCCGAACCGGACGCGGCCGCCGCCGCGACGATCTGCGCGAAGCTCGAACGGCTGAAGGCCGAGAGCGGCGCGGGTGCGCCGGCAGCCGCGGCCGCAGCGCCCGTGGCGCCGGTCGCTGCCGTCGCCGCGCCGGCTGCGCCGGCCGTGGAACCGGCCGCCAGCGATGACCGCGTGCCCGACCACGTGATCGAGCAGGCCGTCGCGGCCGCGCATCCGGCGGGCGACGCAGGCGAAGGCGGCCCGCACCTGAAGATCACGCTCGTGGGTGTCGACGCGAAGGATCGCGAGCTGCTCACCGAAGAACTCGGCAACCTCGGCCGGATCGTCGGTCGCGAGGAAGTGGGCGCCGACCTGACGCTGTGGGTCGAATCGGACGTGCCGTCCGACGACATCGTCGCCGTGTGCTGCTTCGTGATCGACGAAAGCCAGATCCGCGTCGGGCGCGGCACGGCGCCGGTCGCACCGGCTGCCGCGCAGGACGCCGCGGCGCCGGCCGCGGAACCGCCC
>NZ_NKFM01000049.1:0-36386 GCF_002223085.1 Burkholderia sp. HI2714
GATCACCAGCCACCCACCAGACCCGGTGACAACACCCCCCGGATCATGACTGCGACTGGGGGCGGGAATCATGCCGGGTCTGGCTGGCCAAAGCCCCGATTATCGGGGCGTGAAGATAGTAACGGGGCAGCGATCCGTCCGGCACCTGACGAATTTCCAGGCGGAGCGCTTCATCGACGATGGTCACGCGCGACCCTGGCGACGACGTCAGAGGGTCGTCAGCAAGCGCAACTGATGTTCGGTTTCGTTTCCGGCGACCAACGAAAAGAATCCGGTCTCACGACGCTCGACTCCCGTCAGGCCCTCGCTGTCGGAGAAGAGGTTCCATGCGATGTCGTCGACATGCGCGATCGTTCCGCGAGTTCGCGCGAACGCCAGTAACAGCGGACTCGCCTGGCGGCGGAGCACTTGACGGTCTGAATTCAGCACATAGGGCGGCCAGCCGGCGCGCAGGACGAGATAGTAAGGAATGGAGCCGGGATCGATTTTCATGGGGGCCGTTTCATGTGCGGGCCTGCGTTGGCTATCGAGCTGCAGCCTGCACGACCTCCGGGAAAGTGTTCGATGGATCGACGGCAGCCTGCCGTGGTGAGCGTTCAGATGATGGGTTGAACCCGCTCGATTCGCAGATACCGACCAGACGCTGCCACGCGGCAATTGAACTGGAATTGTAGCGCCAAGAACGTCTGCCGTATCAAAATGAACGCGTGCCGTATTCGACTCCGCGAGCGGGTACCGACCGACGTTGATCGATGCCGCGAACTGCAAATTCGCAGGTGGCGAGCGATGTGTCATGACTCCCGCGAGCGAGCGGGCAATGCGAGAACTCTTTGACCGACGCGTGAGCGCGGCAACGTTCCGGGAAGCGGGTGCCGACCGTATCGCCCGGCGCTCGAAACGGATCGCCCGGTGACACAGTTACAAGATAGCCATTGACCCTGCCGTTCGTGGAAGTTAGTGTGATTGTCGAAGTCCAAGAAGTCCGATTGCTGTTCATCAATTTCCCGCCCCTCGGCGGTATTCGTTGTCCTCTCCCTCCTTGACACTTCGATCGCTCTTCAACAGAGCAAATCTTCGTAATTTTTCCTCAAGGATTCGTCATGGATACCGGTACCGTCAAATGGTTCAACGAGAGCAAAGGCTTTGGCTTCATCACGCCGGACAACGGCGGTGACGATCTTTTCGCTCACTTCTCCGAAATCCAAACCGATGGCTTCAAGACGCTCGCTGAAAATCAGAAAGTGAGCTTCGAAACGAAGCAAGGCCCGAAGGGGCTGCAGGCGGCCAACATCAAGCCGCTGTAAGTTTGAAGGGCCCGGCCTGCCGCGACGGACGCCGGGTCGCAGCGCGCCCCGCACGGAGCGTCGCCATCTGAAGCTGGCGCGGCGGCTCTTTGCTGCACCTGTTTATTCAGCAGCGTGCGAAGCGCCACATGCCTCGTTGCACTTCCCTCTGCGCCTCTGGCCGCAACGCCTTTTTGCGCGTGCCGACTGCTTCGGATTCAGCTCGCAATGGCTTTGAATCGATGCACATTCGCACGGCACGCGCGCACGCGAACATCAAGAATCAAAATGCAAAACAAACGAATTCAACAGTACAACGGCTATGCCGTCCAACCGTCGGCACATCGCTTGCCCGACGGTCGCTTTTCATCCAACCTGCTGCTTCAACGCACCGATAGCTCATGCGACGAAGGTCGTTACCAGTTCTATTCGCTCGATTACTTCCCGAGTGAAAAACAGGCACTGCGACACTCGGCACGCTGGGCACGCAACTGGGTCGATACGCGAGGGTGATGGCAACGTCCTGCAAATGGCGGGGCCGGCGGGATGTCCCGAACGACTCGGTCGCGTTCATTACTCGATGACACGCGGCGGTGTCGACAACTCCGCCAGCTGAAACAAACAATCCCCGCGCTGCACCTGCGCGGGCACGCGCTTGCATACCACTTCGCCGTCGCCCTTGAAGCGGTGCAGCACCGGTTCGCGCAGCGGCGTATCGGGGAAATGCACCCACGCGGCCGGTTGGCCGGCCTTCACCTGGTCGCCGAGTTCGACGAGCGGCTCGTACAGCCCGCGCTCGTACGCGTAGACGAAATGGCGCTCGCCGTCGACCCGCATGAAGCGCGTGACGGTGGGCGGCGCATCGGGCACGAGCGCGCCGCGCAGCAGCCCGATATGGCCGAGGTAGTGCAGCAGCCCGTGGCGGCCCATCCGGATCAGCGACGGGTCGGCCATGCCCGCGCCGCCGAGTTCGGTCACGATCGAGATCGCACCCTGCCGGCGCGCGGCCGACGCCGAATGCACGGGGTTCGGTGCGTGCAGCAGCGCATTATGCAGCCCGAACGCGACCAGCAGCCCGTTGAGCTTCGCGGCTTCGTCGGCGTCGAGCGGATCGATCGCGAGCATGTTGCCGCCCTGGTACAGCAGCGAGCTGCCGCCCGAGTGCAGGTCGACCAGATACTGCGCGCGCGACAGCAGCGCATGCTCGATGTAGTGGGCGATCACCTGCGTCGGCGTGCCGGTCGGGTTGCCGGGGAAGCTGCGGTTCAGGTTGCCTTCGTCGAGCGGCGACACGCGCAGGCCTGCGTCCGCCGCCGGGAAATTCGCCATCGGCAGCAGAATCAGCTGCCCGCTGACCATCTCGGGCTCGATCTCGCGCATCAGTTGCGACACGATGATCTGGCCTTCGTACTCGTCGCCGTGATTGCCGGCCATCACGAGCGCGACCGGGCCGTCGCCGTTGCGGATCGACGCGATCGGGATCGGCAGCCAGCCGTATGCCGAGCGGTGCACGGAATGCGGCAGCCGCAGGTAGCCCGCGTGCTTGCCTGGTGCGTCGAGATCGATTTCGCAGTGGATGGGATTGCGGTGCGAGGAAGAGGCGGTCATGGCGGCATCGTTCGATGAACGGAATTCGCCATCTTATCGGGAAACGGCCGCTGCGCGCCGTGCCCGACGCGCGCAACGCCGAACGCCATCAACCGGCACGCGCATGGATCATGGGTACGGCGAGTTGCAAAGCCGATACGCGAGACCCCGTGCGATGTTGCAGCGATGAACGCATGCCGGTAGGTCGGCCGGCCGCATTCGGGCGGGATATTTCGCGCCGGCCCCTTGCCGCGACAGGGCCGGCGGGCGCAACCGGCTTAACGTCCCGATGTTTCAGCTTCGAGACGTCCTTCTTCCCACAGAGCCCAGAAACGGCTGCCGGCGCGATACGGATTCCCGCGGCGTGCGCCGTGATCGGCGATGCCCTGGCGAAATGCGCCGTACAGCGTCAGCGGCGGATTGTCGACGCATCGGGCCTCGCGTGCGGCCGGCATGCGGCGTTCGCACACGAGCCGGCGGATCAGCGATTCGCCGTCGATCACGTCCATTTCGTCGACGGATTCACTGCGGCTGAGGACTTCGACGGTATTCATGTTGAGTCTCCCTGACAACCTGTTTCCCTGACAGGGAGCAATAAGGGTGCCAGGCTTGAAAAGCCTTGCGCTGCATCGATCGTGCCGGCTTCTGCGGCCAACGTGACGGGTGGCGGGCGGCGATGTTACGGAACACGTCACGTGACACGCGAACGCGCAACGACACGTGCGGCCACGCAAAGCGTTTCGGAATTGAATCGTCGGGAGGAGGCGGGGGAAAGCGGGCGGTGCAGCCGGGTCAGTTCGCGGTGACCGGCGTGACCCGGCTGCTGCCGCTCGAATAGAAGCGATAGATGCCCTTGCCGGCCGACTTCGCTTCGTACAGCGCGCTGTCGGCCTGCCGGATCAGTTCGTCGGGGGAGCCGTGCCCGTCGTCGAGCGCGATGCCGATGCTGATCCCGAGGTTCACCGTCTCGCCGATCGACAGCGTGTACGGCGCCGAGATCTGCCGGATGATGCGCGCGGCGAGGAGCGAGCATGCGTGCATCGTCGTGTCGTCGATCGCGACGACGAACTCGTCGCCGCCGATGCGGGCCGCCAGCTCGCCGGACGTGAGGGTCTTGCCGAGCCGCGCGGCGACCTGCGTGAGCACGTCGTCGCCGGCCTGGTGGCCGAACCGGTCGTTGATCGCCTTGAAGCCGTCGAGGTCGAGATACATGACGGCGAGCGCGGGGCCCGGCGCGCGCGGCCGGCGCGCGAGCATCCGCTTGAGCTCGGCATGCAGTTCATGACGGTTCGGCAAGCCCGTCAGCGCATCGTGCCGCGCGAGATGCCGGATGTGCTGCTCGGTCCGGCGGCGCGCGGTGACGTCCTCGACGATGATCACCGCGTTGCCGTCGGGCACGCGGTGGCGCGTCAGTTCGAGCTGGCGGCCGTCGGCGAGCACGACGTCGAGCGGCGCGGGTTCGTCGCAGGCCAGCCAGCACTCGCACTGCGCGGCGAGACTGGCGCCGCCGGGATCGGTCGCGTCGTTCGCGCCGAGCGCCGCGACGACGGCGGGCAGCGGCGTATCGAGCATGATTTCGCGCGGCGAGCCGAACAGGTGCGCGGTGCGCCGGTTCGCGACGATCACGCGGCGCTCGCCGTCGATCATGCACAGGCCGTGCGGCATGTAGGTGAGCGCGGCGTCGAAGCGCGCGACGAGTTCGGCGTTGCGCTGGCGGGCGGCGATCAGCGCGACGAGCACGCGATAATGACGCTGGACGACCGTACGCATCGCGGCGAGATAGATCGCGAGCGGCGGCAGCAGGAGCCACGCGCCCGACCGGTGGGCCAGCAGCGCACCGACGCCGATCGGCAGCACGCCGAGCGCGACCTGCATCATCGCGAGCCGCGGCAGCGCCGCATTGCGCGACGCGATTCCGCCGAACACGCCGCCCGCGACCATCACCGACAGCGTGCCGAGCTCGACGTCGACGGCCTGCACGCAGCCCATCACGCCGAGGCCGAGCACGAAGCACGCGACGAGCGACACGGGCGCATAGCGCATCGCCCAGTATTCGGCACGGTCGTCGCCGGCGTTGCGTCGAACGGTGTACGCGCGCGCGATCGAGAGCCGCGCGATGAGGAGGCCGACGTCGACGATCAGCCACGCGAGGCACCAGAACTCCTGCAGCCGGATCAGCGCGACGGCCGCGACGAAGCCGCTCGCGAGTCCGGAGAGCGCCATCGGTCGGACGTCTTCGAATAGCGTAACGAGCATCGACGGGCGCAGCGCAGCCGTCACACGGTGGTTGCCGGAGGGGGGAGTGGCGAGAACGGAGTGCAGGAGAGATGCCCTGACTGCCATGGTTGTTAACCTCGACACGATGTCGCGTGATGTCGCGATGGCTGGCGGCGACCGCGCGGCACATGGCGGAAGCCCGGCCAGGCCGGATGCGCACGACATTACCATGAAACACGGGCGGCACCGCTCGCCGCGCCGGCCACTAGTCGTAGTCGTTAACCCCGCCCGCGAATGGCTTGCGCATTCGTGGGCGCCGGGGCAGCATCGTCGCGAACGGAACGCGGCTCGGCGACCGGCAGGAGACCGGTCACCGTGCACGGCGCGCGTGCCTGCCGGGCTCGGTCGACACGATCGACACCGCTGCAACCGGGCGCGCGACGCGGTCGAATCGATACCCGCGACCGGCTGCCGCAGCCCGGCTGAATACCGTTATAAGAAATTCAATAAGTATTTCATGCGAGAAATACTATAGGCGATATATCTAAAACAATGCCAGAATGCGCGCCGCTCCGAACGTCGCGACACCCGATCGCCGTCCGAGCCGCCTCAGGAGGTTCCCCCCCAAATGAAAAACCACGGCCTGTCACGGCGGGGTTTTCTGAAAGCCAGCGTGCTGGCGGGCGTCGCAGTGTATGTCGCGCCCCTGGGCAGCCGCGCGTTCGCGGCGCTCTTCGAAGAAAAACTCCTCACCCCCGTCAAATGGGATAGCGTCACCGGCATCCCCCAATTCCGCATCGACGGCATCGCGAAGGTCACGGGCTCGAAAGTGTTCGCCCGTGACGTGCGCGCAGCCGACATGCCTCACTGGCCGCAGCAGCAGTCGCATGCGCTGATCCTGCGCGTCACGCAGGCCGACCGCACCTACGAAGGCTTCGACCTCTCGCTGCTCGGCGACGACCTGAAGCCGGACCGCGTGGTCACGGCCGACGATCTCGTGCGCGACGGCGTCGCGTTCCCGACGTTCTACGGCGACGACATGTTGCTGCCGGCCGGCAAGACGCCCGCGTATCTCGGCCATGCGGTCGCGATCCTCATCTACCACGACTTCGCGCGCTTCCGCTTCGCGAAGAACGCGCTCAAGTTCCGCGACGACGTGATCCGCTACGGCGCGGTCACGGGCCCGCTCGAGCGCGATCCGTGGGGCACCTTCCGCTACGTGCGCGTGGGCGGCAAGACGGCCTACGACGACGACGTCTATTCGAGCCTGAAGGACGCGCCGATCTTTCCGAGCATGATGCGCAAGCACCTGCCGGTGTGGCCGGACGGCAAGGAGCACGGCAAGCTCGACGAGCAGGGCATGTTCCTCGCCGGGCAGATCGCCGGTGAGCTCGATCATCCGCCGGCCGACTGGCTCGTGTTCGACCGCGAGTACAACACGCAGTCGGTCGACACGTCGGCGCTCGAACCGGACAACGCGAACTGCTGGTACGACGCCGCGACGCAGTCGCTGCACCTCGTCGTGCCGACCCAGTCGCCGCTCGAAGTGGCGGAGAACGCGGCCGCGATGGTCGCGAAGTGCCGCTTCCCGGTGAAGAAGCTGTTCGTGCATCCGTGCTACACGGTGGGCTACGGTTCCAAGGATCACTTCAACGTGCCGTTCTACGGCCTCGTCTGCGCGCTGTACGCGGACGGCCGCCCGGTGCGTTTCGCGAACGACCGCTACGAGCAGTTCCAGACGTCGCTGAAGCGTCACGCGTTCAAGATGCACTACCGGATCGCGGTGGACCGCAACACGGGCCTGCTGCAGTCGTTCAAGGGCGACTTCGAGGCGAACGGCGGCGGGCGCTCGAACTTCTCGCCGTCGGTGGCGATGGTGGGGGCGACGGCCGCGCAATCGATCTATTACTTCCCGAAGAGCGACCTGGCCGCGGTCGCGATCGCGTCGCGCGCGATCGATGCCGGCTCCGCGCGTGGCTACGGCACGCTGCAGAGCATGGCGGCGACCGAGATGGCGGTCGACGAGATCGCCGCGCAGCTGAACATCGACCCGATCGAGTTCCGCCTGCGCAATGCGCTGCGTTCGGGGATGAAGAACACGCAGGGGGCGATTCCCGCCGGCGCGCTGCGCGTCGACGAGGTGCTCGAGCGCTCGAGGCAGCATCCGCTGTGGACGCACCGCGCCGCACGCAAGGCCGAATACGAGGCCGCGCATCCGGGCAAGCGCTACGGCGTCGGCTTCGCGTGCGTGCAGAAGGACTTTGGCACGGGCGCGGAAGCGTCGTTCGCGAAGGTCGAATTCGACGAGAACGGCAAGGTGTCGCTGCAGCACACGGCGGCCGAGATCGGCACCGGGATGTCGACGTCGCAGGCCGTCGCGGTCGCGAAATGGCTGGGCCGTCCGGCCACGGACGTGCGCGTGGCCGTGACCGAATGGCCGGACCTGCCGGTCGAGACCAGCGGCGATCCATACATCATGTCGCAGGCCGACCAGGATCGCCTGAGCGCGAATCCGCGCTGGTCGCCGAGCTATGCGTCGCCGTCGAGCGCGACGAACTCCGCGTACTACTTCACGCACAGCACGCGCGAAGCCGCGCGCGCCGTGTTTCGCTACGGCCTGTGGCCGGCGGCGATGTCGATCTGGACGCGCGGTCTCGGCGGCGGCCAGGCTGCCCCGTACACGATCCGCATCGAGGACGCGCGCTGGGTCGACGGCAAGCTGACCGCCGACGGCCTCGAGCCTTTGTCGTTCGAACAGCTCGCGAAGCAGGCCCATGCACTCGGCCTGCCGACCGGCGCCGTCGTGCACGTGTTCAACCGCTGGCAGTGGACCGACGCCGAGTTCGAAGTGGGCGGCTCGGTCGAGCGTCTGCCGATCGACGGGCTGTCGCTGCGCGTCGGCGCGCCGAAGACGGGCGACAACGGCCCGGTGCCCGGCACGGCCGCACCGGCCGGCGCAACCGCGATGCACGGCACGCTCGCGCCGACCGCGAACGGCTACCGCGTGCTGGACCGCAAGCGCGTGTTCATCCCGCCGACGAGCCGCAACAACGCGGCCGTCACGTACTACACGGCAGTCGGCACGCTCGTCGAGCTGGCCGTGCACGAAGCGACCGGCAAGGTCGAGCTGCTCACGCACCACTCGATCATGGAGTGCGGCAACCAGATTTCGCCGCAGCTCGTGTCGGGCCAGTTGCAGGGCGGTCTCGCGATGGGGATCGGCCACGCGTTGCACGAGTACCTGCCGCTGTATGAAGACGGCCCCGGCAACGGCACGTGGAACTTCAACCGCTACCAGCTGCCGCGCGCGTCCGACGTCGCTGTGTGGACGCAGACGGGCGACGTGCTGCCGCCGCTGTCCGAGACCGATCCGCCGAAGGGCGTCGCCGAAGTGGTGATGATTCCCGTCGTCGGCGCGATCGTGAACGGCATCGCGCACGCGATCGGCCATCGTTTCACCGACCTGCCGGTGACCCCGCAAAAGATTCAGGAGGTGCTCGCATGACGACCGCCCAAACCGCGGCTTCGGCCGCGAGCGCCAGCGCCGCCGCGACCGGCGCTTCCGCGCCGAGCGCGGCTTCGGCCGCACCGGCATCGGCCCCGGCCGCGGCTGTGCCGGCTTCGGCACCGGCTGCCGTCGAGCGTCCGCTCGTCCGGTTCCAGTCGAAACCGCTGTCGATCAATATCAACGGCAAGTCCGTCGGCCCGATGCAGGTGCCGGAAGGGCTGATGATGATCGAGTTCCTGCACGAGTACGCGGGCCTCACCGGTTCGCGGCTCGGCTGCGGGCAGGGCATCTGCCACGCGTGCGTCGTGATCGTCGACAAGCCGGACGGCACGAGCGAGGAAATGCGCACCTGCATCACCGGCGCGCACTTCTTCCACGGCCGCTCGATCCGCACGATCGAAGGCCACGCGAAGCGCAACGAAGGGGGCGAAGTGGTCGAGCTGTCGCCGATCCAGCAGAAGTTCCTCGAGCACTTCAGCTTCCAGTGCGGCTACTGCACGCCGGGCTTCGTCAACGCGGCGACCGTGCTGATCGAACGCCTGAAGCGCGAGCCGGTTGCGAAGGCCGACGTCGAGCGCACGATCACCGAGGCGCTCGATGCGCACCTCTGCCGCTGCACGGGCTATGTCCGCTACTACGAAGCCGTCAAGGACGTGGTGCTGACGACGCCGGGACTCGTGAAGGACGCCGCATGAAACGCACATTCGCTCATCGTGTCGCGCGGGCTGCGGGCTTCCCCGCGCTCGCGGCCGCCTGCGCGCTGCTGCTCGCCGCATGCGGCGGCCATGACGCACCGGCCTCGAACGCGGCTTCCGGCGCGCCGGGTGCCGACCAGATCGCGCGCGGCCGCTACCTCGTCAAGGCCGCCGATTGCGCGGCGTGCCACACCGCGAAGGACGGCGCACCGTTCGCCGGCGGCGCGCCCCTCGAATCGCCGTTCGGCACGTTCTACGGCTCGAACATCACGCCAGACAAGGATCACGGGATCGGCAGCTGGAGCGCGGACGATTTCTACGCCGCGCTGCATGACGGCAAGGCGCCGGGCAAGCGCCTGTATCCGTCGATGCCGTACACGTCGTACCGTCAGCTCACGCGCGCCGATTCCGACGCGATGTACGCGTACCTGAAGACCGTCAGGCCGGTCGCGCAGGAAAACCGCGAGCACGAGCTGAAGTTCCCGTACAACCTGCGTTTCGGGATGGTCTTCTGGGACATGGTGTTCCTGAAGGACAGCCTGCCCGATGCGTCGACCGGCCAGTCCGCCGACTGGCAGCGCGGCCGCTATCTGGCTGGTGCGCTCGGCCATTGCGCGGAATGCCATACGCCGCGCGCGTTCACGGGCCAGCTCGACAGCGCGAAGCCGTTCGCCGGCGCCGCGCTCGGCCGCGTGGCCGCGCCCGACATCACGCCGGCCGGCCTGGCCGCGCGCGGCTGGACGGGCGCCGACCTGCAGACGTTCTTCGGCGTCGGCATCGCGCCGCAAGGCTCGGCGTTCGGCGAAATGTACCCGGTCGTGCACCTGAGCACGCAGACCATGTCGAAGGACGACCTGCGCGCGCTGTCCGTGTACCTGCTGGGCGATACGCCGCCCGCGCCGCAACCGGTGAAGCCGGTATCGGCCGACGCCGCGCAGCTCGCGGCCGGCCGCTCGGTGTATCTCGCGGTCTGCGCGGGCTGTCACGGCTTCAACGGCGAAGGCAAGCCGCACGTGGCGGTGCCGATGAACGGCAATTCGACGGTGCGCCAGGGCGACCCGCGCAACCTGCTGGTCGCGATGCTCGACGGCATCGACGAGCAGAAGTTTGCCGGCTTCGAGAACCTGCAGCCGATGCCCGGTTTCGCGCACACGCTGAGCGACGACGAACTCGCGCAGCTCGCGAACTACCTGCGTGCGACGTGGGGCGGCCAGCCTGCGAGCGTCACGCCGGCCGACGTGAAGGCCATGCGTTAAGTCGTGCCGCAGGGCGGGGCGTCGCGCGCGATTCAGCCGGTTTCCGGTGCTCGCGCGCGACGCGTCGTCCGATTTTCTCGCGGCGGTTCTTCAGTAGCCGCTGCCGCCTCCGCCTCCGCTGCCTCCCGCGCCGCCACCGCCATACCGGCTCATGCCCGGTCCCTGCGCAGGGCCACTACCCGACGACATGCATCCCGCCGACAGCACGAGCACCAGCGCGGCGATCAGCGCCGCGGCCAACCTTGCCGATTTCATGTCCGCCTCCTTGCCACGCGCGGGCCGCTGGAAAGGCCGGTTCGCGTGAACCGCACGTCTGCGCGCTGACGGAACATGAAACGTTTCGGAGGGGCGGTTTATTCCATGCATATCGCGTATCGTGGCCCGTGTCGGGGGCAGACCGGATGCATCCAGCCGTGCCTTGGTACACTCCGGCAGCCGCCATTCCGATTCCAATGACAAAAGCATGAGTGCCATTCCAGAGCGCCTACAGCGCAAATCGTTGCGTGCGTCCAGTCGTGCCGTGTACGGCTGCCTGTCGTTTGGCGTGGGAGGCCCGTTGGTCGCGGCGCTCGTCTGGCCGGCCGTGATGCTGGTCGTGTGGTCGATCCTCGACGGTCCATCGTGGGAGGTCGTGAAGGGCTGCGGGCAGATGGCGGTGCTGGTTTTCGTCGCGTCGTTCGTGTTCGGCTACTTTCTGCCCGCGATGGCCACCGGCGGCATCATGGGCGCGATCGGCACACGGCTCCGGCCGCGCTGGTTCGTGTTGCTGGGAATGGTCGTGGGCACCGCCACGATGATCGGCTACGTGCTGTTCCAGACCTGGCTGATCGACGCGGACAAGGTTGGCGACATCAACGCGATCACCACGGTCGATGCGATCGTGACGTCGGCGGTGTTGTCGCGCTGGCTGCATCGGCGGCTCGAACGCCGGCGTTGAGCGCGACGCGGGTTGAGGTCGAGTGCCTGAGCGACGACCCGCACGAACGGGACGAACCGAACGGCACACGTGAGCGCAACGGCGGCCAGCGCGCGGTCATGTTTTCCTGGTTGCGGATGCCGCCGTCGAGGCGGCCCGCGATCAACGATAGACGAGATCGGCGCGGCGGTTCTGCGCCCACGAATCCTCGTCGTGGCCGAGCGCAACCGGCTTTTCCTTGCCGAGGCTGACCGCCTCGAGTTGCGTGGCCGGCACACCGAGCGTTTCGAGCCCGCTCATCACGGCCTGCGAGCGGCGTTGGCCGAGCGCGAGGTTGTATTCGGACGTGCCGCGTTCGTCGGTGTTGCCCTGGATCAGCACGTGCCGCGCCGGATGGCTGCGCAGGTAGTCGGCATGCGCCTGCAGCAGCGACTGGAATTCGGGCTTGACGGAGTACTGGTCGAAATCGAAGTAGATGCTGCGCTTCGAGAGCGGGCTGTTCGGATTATTGAGATCATCGGCCGTCACCGTTGCGACGGCTTCGCTCGAGGGTGTCGGCGCCGTGCCGGCATTCTCGGGCGTCTTCGCCGCCTGGTGGCAACCGGCCAGCAGCACGAAGGTTGTCAGGACCGCAAATCGGTTCGTTTTGCTCATCGTTCGTCTCCAGCGGTTGACTGCGTTGAACGCGTGGGGCGTGCGATCGGCACGCCCCTATCCGGCCGGAATGGCGCGAAAGGTCCGGCGCTCACGACGTGAATCATGTTCGTAAGCCGGTGGTGCGCCATATGAAAGAGTGTCGCGACCGGAACGCCAAATCTCGGCGTCACTGGAAACAGATTAGGAAAAATGTCACAGCGTGACCAGTTTCTCCGCATTTTTTTGCGTCGATACGACAGATCTGGCCGCATTTTTGCCGTCGCGCGGCGCGATGCCACAGCGAAACGGCCGCGCGCGGGCGCGGCCATTCCGGCTCGGGCATGACGATCGGGCGGGGCTGGAAATGCATGCCCGACGCAGTCGGCGCAACCGCGTTGCGCTGCGCCGCGCCGTCTTGCGTCGTCAGAACTTGTGCCGCAGCCCCATTGCGACGACGACTTGGTTGCTGTTCGCCGACGGCGTCAGCGTCCAGACGGTCGCGTTGAACGCGGGATGGCCGTTGCCGCCGCTCACGCTCTGATAGACGCCTTCGAGATACGCATCGGTGCGCTTCGACAGCGCATAGTCGGCTTGCGCCACGACCTGGTTCCATTTCGGGCGCGTCTGGCCGGTGCGCGTGTCGAAGCGGCCCATCGTGTACGTGTAGGCGGCCGAGAGGCTCAACGCCCGCGTGACGACGTAGCGCCCGTCGACCGAGAAGTTGTCGAACACCAGCGATTCACCCTTCAGCGGCGCGATGCCGCCGCCCTGGAGCACGCCGGTCACGCCGTCGGTGGTCGAGTGCGACCACGCGGCGCCGACCGAATGCGGCCCGAATGCATAGCGGCCGGCCGCGGCCCAGATCTGCTGGTTGCCGCCCGTGATCGTCGCCGACCCGTCGACCGTGCTCAGTGCGCCGTTCGGGTTCGGGGCATTCCGGTCGCGGCTGATCTTCAGGTAGCCGGCGCCGAGCTTCAGCGGCCCGGTCGCATACGACACGCCCGCGCTCCACGCCGCGTTGTTGGCGAACTGGCCGGCCGTGTTCGAGAACCCGACCATCGCGCCGAACGTCAGCCCGCGGTACGTCGGGCTCGTGTACTTCACAGCATGGTTGATGCGAAGGTTGCGGTTCGAATCGTCGTTGTCGTACGGATGCACCGCGAGGTTGCCGCCCCAGCCGGGGCCGGACGCGCCGAGCGGCGTCACGAAATCGAGGATCAGGTCGTACTGGCGGCCGAACGTGAGCGTGCCGGCCGTCTTCGAACTCAGGCCGACCCATGCCTGGCGGCCGAACAGGTCGACGCCTTTCTGCGACAGTGCGCCGGTGGTACCCGAGAAGCCGTTCTCGAGCGTGAAGACCGCGGCCGTCCCGCCGCCCAGATCCTCGCGGCCGCGCAGCCCCCAGCGCGACGCGTTCAGTGCGCCGCTCGTCATCGCGACGGTGCCGCTGCCCGGCGAGCCGGCGCCGTGCGTGCGCTGGTTGGTCGCGTAGGTGATCGACGTGTCGATCAGGCCGTACAGCGTCACGCTGCTCTGTGCGTGTACCCCGCCCGACGCGAGGGCGGTCAGGCAGGTGGCAATGGCGGTCCCCGCGAGTCGAGTGCTGGCGTGCTGGTTCATCTTGTAGGAATGCATAGGAGTTTTTATCGTTTTTCCGGCCAGGTGGCCGGCGGATCGAGCGGCCATTATTGGAGATCGTATGGCGGTCGATTAAGGCGTTGCACAGGAAAGGTCCTCTGCGAAATCGCGTGGAATCGCGGCGAGGTGGGAGCGCAGAGAGGGGCAGGCGGCGGCCGCGTATTGACGCGACCGCGGTGTGGGGGAGTGCGCGCGCGGGGCCGGCGCCCGAAGCCCGGCCCCGAGCCCGTCAATGCGGCATCACCAGGCGCGGATCGATATACGCATCGACGTCCTGTGACTGCTTGTACACGCTGTTGCGCACGTTGAACGCATTCGCGTTGCGCGTCGAGCCGTAGATCGAATCGAGCCCGTCGCCCTTGCGGAACGCGCGCTTCGCGGCGGCTTCGTCGAGCAGGTGCGTCCCCTTCAGCAGCGGAAGGTATTGCTCCGGCGCGAGGCCGACGCGTGCGGACATGATCCGGACCGCGTCAGCCTGCGTCTTCGGATCGTTGATGTAGGCGACGCAGCGGTACCAGACCTTGATGACCTTGGCCCAGTCGGCGCGGCGCGCGGCGAGGCTGGCCGGCGCGACGGTAATGGCGTCGTAGATCAGCCCCGGCGCGTCCGCCGACGTGAAGATCGCGCGTGCGCCCGGTGCGCGCTTCAACGCCTCGCCTGCGTTCGGTTGCCAGGCGGCCACCGCGGCGATGTCCGTCGACGAGCCGAGCACCTGCGGCAGTTCGTTGGTTTTCGCGTTCACGAGCGTCACGTCGCCGTCCTTCAGCCCGTGTTTCTGCAGCGCGGTTTCGAGCAGCAGGTGATCGACGAGGCCGAGTTCGACGCCGACCTTCTTGCCCTTCAGCGCCTCGACGGTGCGCAGCGGCGGCTTGGCGACGATCATGTCGTTGCCGGCGGAATAGTCGGTGAGCAGGATCATCACGTTCTTCGCGCCGGCCGAGCCCGTCACGAGCGCGTCGCCGTTCGTCGCCGCGACCGCGTCGAGCTTGCCCGCGGAAAACGCGTCGAGCGATGCCGAGTAATCGAACCATTCGAAATCGACATCGACGCCGGCCTCCTTGAACCAGCCTTTGTCGAGCGCGACCTGGAACGCGACCCAGCCGGGCCAGTCGCTGTAGCCGATCTTGAGCGGCGCTGCCGCGTGCGCGGCGGGCGTCATGAGTAGCGTGGCGGCCGTGGCGGCGGCCCCCAATGCGTGACGGACGGAACGGCGGGACAACAGGCGACGGAGCGCCAGGGCGGGACGGGTCATCGTTTTCTCCAGGAGACCGGGATCGGGATCGTCGATACGGACCATGCTCGTGCACGGTCCGGCCGCGTGGCCGGTTCCTGCGGAGGCGGAACGAATGAAGCGGCCACGGAGAGGCGCGACGGCCGTTGCCATCGCCAATCTCCCGGGCTTTTGTCCCGCCGTGTAGCGTGTGCGCGTCCGGTCTCGCGATCGGACGAACCCGCGCCGGGCTGCTCTCGGACCAGACGTTCGATGAACCGGAACCCTAGCACCCCTAAGATGCGACGCCGCCGCACCTCTCGGCGTCATGCCGAGCGAGAAGCGTGCCAACGGCACGCGGCGGGGTGGCTCAGTGGCGGCGCGACCTGCGCTGCAGTTCGATGAAGCGGGCGGAGAAGAGTGCGCTCAGCGCGCGCCGGAGCAGGTCGAGCTTGTTCATGTGGTGTCGCGTATCGGGTGAAGGTGCATGCATCGAGCAATGCCCATGCCATTGCCGATCGTGTCGTGCAGGCGGGCGCGGCGCGCACTGCACCGGTGCGGGCGCGCGTTCGCATGGTGCGCGGCACGCCCACCGCGAGGGCGGCCATCCGCATCCGGTGCGGTGTCCGCCGACGCGCGCGTGCCGGAAAGCCGCGTGGCACGGCGATTCCTCACACGCTGGCACGCAACTCGCTTATTCGGTGCCCGAGAGGTGCGAAGCAATTTGCATCATCTTCAGGATCGCTAGGGTTCCGGTCGTGCGGCGTTCGCGCCGCGCGATGGCTGGTCCGAGAGCAATCCGGTCTTGTCTTCTCCTCGATTCGAGGAAACGGCGAGGCTCCACGGAGGGATAAAAGCCCGGGAGGTCGCGATGTCGTTCGGTCGCCCTCTCACGCCTTTTGTCCAACCGACCACGGAGCCGCCATGTCGCCGAGCCCCCAAGCCGTCCTTGCCCCGCCGCCACACGTCGTGTGGGAAACGCTCATTCCCGCCGGAACCCACTGGTCCGGCATCCTGCGCCGCGGTCTCGCGCTGCGCGTCGTCGATGTCGACGGCGGCGCGAACCTGTCTGCCGTGTTTCACCGCCAGGAAGACCCGCTCGAACGCTACAACATGGCCGACACGCTGAAGGCGCAGCACACCGCGCATCTCACGCGCGGCCATGCGCTGTACACCGACATGGGGCGCGTGATCGCGTCGATCACCGCCGACACGCTCGGCTGGCACGACCCGCTCGGCGGCGTCGGCGATGCGCGGCTGTTCGCGCACAAGTACGGCACGACGTCGTACCAGGCCGATCGCAACGCGATGATCCGCAACGGCCGGGACAGCCTCGTGCTCGAACTCGCGAAATACGGGCTGTCGGCGCGCGACCTCGTCGCGAACGTCAATTTCTTCAGCAAGCTCGACACGCGCGACGACGGCGCGCTCGATTTCGTCGCCGGACATTCGCCGGCCGGCAGCGCGCTCGACCTGCGCTTCGAGATGAACACGCTGGCGGCGTTCTCGACGGCGCCGCATCCGCTCGACCCGCGCCCGGACTACGCGCCGAAGGCCGTGAAGCTGATCGCGTACCGCGCGTATCCGGCGGACGGTGCCGCGCCGGAAGACGACCCGTGCCGCCGCGCCTGTGCCGAGAACGTGCGCGGCTTCGCCAACACCGATCGCCTGTTTGCGTAAGGAGAGCCGAGCCATGCCGATCATCGAAAGCCGTCTCGACCCACGCGATGCCATTCACGACACCACGCTGAACGCCGGCGAACCGTGGCTGCGCGACCTGAAGCGCGGGCAGGTCTTCCGCATCCTCGACCTCGAAGGCAACCAGGCCGTCGACACGCTGTTCTACCGGTCCGACGACCCCGAAGAGCGCTACAGCGCGCAGGACACCATCCGCGCGCAGCGCAACCTGTACCTGAGCGCGGGCAGCGTGCTGCTGTCGAGCCGGGGCAACCCGATGGTGACGATCGTCGCCGATACCTGCGGCCGTCATGACACGCTAGGCGGCGCGTGCGCGGCCGAGAGCAACACCGTGCGCTATGCGCTCGACAAGCGGCACATGCACAACTGCCGCGACAGTTTCCTCAATGCCATCGCGCACTGCACGTGCGGCGCGGGGGCGCGGCTCACCAAGCGCGACCTCGTCGGCAACGTCAACTTCTTCATGAACGTGCCCGTCACGCCGCTCGGCGGGCTGACCTTCGAGGACGGCATTTCCGCACCGGGCAAGTACGTCGAGATGCGCGCGGAGATGGACGTGACGGTGCTGATCTCGAACTGCCCGCAGCTCAACAACCCGTGCAACGGCTACAACCCGACGCCCGTACGCCTCACGATCTGGGAGGTGGAATGAACGACCCCCACGCTCACTATCGTTCGCTGCCCCCCAAGGGGGCGGTTGCCTCCCTTGGGGCGGCCCGGCGGGAGGCAACATGAGATTCACGAAAGTCCTCGTCGCGAACCGCGGCGAAATCGCATGCCGCGTGATCCGCACGCTGAAGCGCCTCGGGATCGCGTCGGTCGCGATCTACTCCGACGCCGACCGCGATGCGCGCCATGTGGCGCTCGCCGACGAAGCCGTGCGGGTCGGCCCCGCGCCGGCGGCGGACAGCTACCTGAACGTCGCGGCGATCCTCGCCGCCGCACGCGAGACGGGCGCGCAAGCCGTGCATCCCGGCTACGGCTTCCTGTCCGAGCACGCCGGTTTCGCCGACGCATGCGAAGCCGCGGGCCTGCGCTTCATCGGGCCGCGCGGCGACCAGATGCGCGCGTTCGGGCTCAAGCACACCGCGCGCGAACTCGCCGCCGCACAGGGCGTCGCGCTGCTGCCGGGCACGGGCCTGCTCGACGATGCACGGACGGCGCTCGCCGAAGCCGACGCGATCGGCTATCCGGTGATGCTGAAAAGCACCGCGGGCGGCGGCGGAATCGGCATGTCCCTGTGCCGCGATGCCGCGCAGCTCGAAGCGGCGTTCGATTCCGTCGTGCGGCTCGGCGCCGCGAACTTCGCGCATGCGGGCGTGTATCTCGAGAAGTTCGTCGAACACGCGCGGCACATCGAAGTGCAGATATTCGGCGACGGCCGCGGCGATGCGATCGCGCTCGGCGAACGCGATTGCTCGGTGCAGCGGCGCAACCAGAAAGTGATCGAGGAAACGCCTGCACCGGGCCTGACCGACGAAGAGCGCGCCGCGTTGCACGCGAGCGCGGTGCGGCTTGCCCGCGCGGTCGGCTATGCGTCGGCCGGCACGGTCGAATTCGTGTTCGACGCGCATACGCGCCAATTCTATTTCCTCGAGGTGAACACGCGGCTGCAGGTCGAGCATTGCGTGACCGAGGAAGTGACCGGCATCGATCTCGTGGAATGGATGATCCTGCAGGCGGAGGGCGACCTGCCGCCGCTCGACACGCTCGCCGTTGCACCGCGTGGCGCGAGCATCCAGGTGCGGCTCTACGCGGAAGATCCGCACAAGCAGTTCCTGCCGAGCGCGGGGCTGCTGACGCACGTCGCGTTTCCGGACGACGTGCGCGTCGACGGATGGATCGAGGCGGGCACCGAGATCAGCGCGTATTACGATCCGCTGCTCGCGAAGCTGATCGTGCATGGCGAGACGCGCCGCGACGCGCTGGCGGCGCTGCAGCGCGCACTGGCGCGCACGGAACTGTACGGCATCGAAACCAACCTCGATTATCTGCGCGCGATTGCCGGTTCGGACACGTTCGCGCGAGGCGCATCGACGACCGCTTTCCTGTCGCGCTTCGCGTTCGCCCCGCATACGATCGACGTGCTCGACGGCGGCGTGCAGACCACCGTGCAGCAGGCGCCCGGGCGCGTCGGCTACTGGAACGTCGGCGTGCCGCCGTCCGGGCCGATGGACGATCGCGCGTTCGCGCTCGCGAACGCGCTGCTCGGCAACGCGCGCGACGCGGCCGGGCTGGAATTCACGATGGTCGGCGCGACGCTGCGCTTCAACGCCGAGACGCTCTTCGTGCTCGGCGGCGCGCCGCTCGCGGCATCGCTCGATGGCGAGCCCGCTCCGTTCTGGCAGGTGCTGCGTGCGCGGCCAGGCGCGGTGCTGAAGCTGGGCGGCGTGACGGGCGCCGGCGTGCGCGCATGCCTGGTCGTGAAAGGTGGCCTGCAGGTGCCCGACTATCTCGGCAGCAAGGCGACCTTCACGCTCGGCCAGTTCGGCGGCCATGCAGGCCGTGCGCTGCGCAAGGGCGACGTGCTGCATCTGGACGCGGAAGCCGGGCGCGGCGACGCGGGCGCCACGCTGGCCGCGGTGGACATCCCCGCGCTGACGCATGCCTGGACGCTCGGCGTGCTCGACGGCCCGCACGGTGCGCCGGATTTCTTCACGCCGGACGACATCGCGATGCTGTACGGCACGCAGTGGACGGTCCATTACAACTCGAGCCGGACCGGCATCCGGCTGATCGGCCCGAAACCGCAGTGGGCACGCGCGGACGGCGGCGAGGCCGGCCTGCATCCGTCGAACATCCACGACAACGCGTATGCGATCGGCGCGGTCGATTTCACCGGCGACATGCCGGTGATCCTGGGCCCGGACGGCCCGAGCCTCGGCGGCTTCGTGTGTCCGGTGACGGTCGTGCACGACGAGTTGTGGAAGCTCGGGCAACTGCGGCCGGGCGATACCGTGCAGTTCGTGCGCGCCCGCGTGTCGCCCGGGCCTGCCGCCGACGCGGTTGCGCGTCCGGCACCCACCGGCGCGCCGGACGACTGCGTGCTGCATCGCGACCCGTCGGCCGGCGGCGGCATCGGCGTCGTCTACCGGCGCTCGGGCGACCGCAACGTGCTGGTGGAATACGGGCCGCTCGTGCTCGACCTGAACCTGCGCTTTCGCGTGCATGCGCTGATGTGCTGGCTCGACGCGCACCGTCTGCCCGGCATGCTCGACCTGACGCCGGGCATCCGTTCGCTGCAGGTGCAGTTCGACGCGCGGATATTGCCGCTCGACACGCTGCTCGCGCATCTGCAGGCGGCCGAACGCGCATTGCCGGAAGTCGCCGACATGCGCGTGCCGAACCGCATCGTGCATCTGCCGCTGTCGTGGGACGACCCGTCGACGCGGGTGGCGATCGAGCGCTACATGCAGTCGGTGCGGCCCGATGCGCCGTGGTGCCCGAGCAATATCGAGTTCATCCGGCGGATCAACGGCCTCGCCAGCATCGACGACGTGAAGCGCATCGTGTTCGACGCGCGTTATCTGGTGATGGGGCTCGGCGACGTGTACCTCGGTGCGCCGGTCGCGACGCCGATCGATCCGCGCCACCGGCTCGTCACCACGAAGTACAACCCCGCACGCACCTGGACGCCGGAGAACGCGGTCGGCATCGGCGGCGCGTATCTGTGCGTGTACGGGATGGAGGGGCCGGGCGGGTACCAGTTCGTCGGCCGCACCGTCCAGATGTGGAACCGCCACCGCACCACCCGCGAGTTCGAAGCCGGCAAGCCGTGGCTGCTGCGCTTCTTCGACGAGATTCGCTTCTACGAAGTCAGCGAGGCGGAGCTGGCGGAACTGCGCGCGGATTTCGTCGCGGGGCGCGCCGGGCTGAAGATCGAGGAATCGGTGTTCGATCTCGGCGCATACAACCGCTTCCTGCGCGACGAGGCTGATTCGATCACCGCGTTCAAGACATCGCAGCAAACGGCGTTCGAAGCAGAGCGCGAACGGTGGCGGGTGGCCGGCCATGCCGAATACGTCGGCGACGCGGCGCAGGGCGATGCGGATGCCGCGCGGGAGGCAGGCGCGCTCGCCGATACGCAGCGGGCGATCGCTGCAGACGTATCGGGCAGCGTGTGGAAGGTGCTGGTCGAAGCCGGTGAGCGCGTGACTGAAGGGCAGGTCGTCGCGATCGTCGAGTCGATGAAGATGGAGGTCGCGGTGACGGCGACGGAAGACGGCACGATCGAGACGATCGATTGCGCGCCGGGCGCGGCAGTGGTGGCCGGCCAGCGGCTGATGGTGATGAAGGCGGGCGCCGCCGAGGAGGTTGCATGAGCACGACGGAACGTTCGATTTTGCCCGGTGTTCGCTCGATCGCCGCGCTGCGTGCGCGCTATGCGGCGGGCGACCTGACGCCGCACGCGCTCGTCGACGCGATCGCCGCGCATTTTGACGCCGGCGATCCGCATCATGCGTGGATCCGGCCGCTGACGCATGCCGAGATGACGGCCTTTGCCGATGCGCTGGCCGGGCGCGACCTTGCGTCGTTGCCGCTGTACGGCGTGCCGTTCGCGATCAAGGACAACATCGACCTCGCCGGCATCTCGACGACGGCAGCCTGCCCGGCCTACGCGTACACGCCGGCGCGCAGCGCGCCCGTCGTCGAGCGGCTGATCGCGGCCGGCGCGATCCCGATCGGCAAGACCAACCTGGACCAGTTCGCGACCGGGTTGTCGGGCCAGCGCTCGCCTTATGGCGCGTGCCGCAATGCGCTCGATCCGCGCTATGCGTCGGGCGGCTCGAGTTCCGGGTCGGCGGTGGCCGTGGCGCTCGGCGTCGCGTCGTTCTCGCTGGGTACCGACACGGCCGGCTCCGGGCGCGTGCCGGCCGCGTTTCACGGGCTCGTCGGCCTCAAGCCGACCAAGGGCGTGTTGAGCACGCTCGGCGTCGTGCCGGCCTGCCGGTCGCTCGATTGCGTGTCGGTGTTCGCGCATTCGGCGGCCGACGCGCGCACGGTGTTCGCCGCCGCGCACGGCGTGACCGACGGCGATCCGTACGGACGCGCATGGCAGCCGCTGCTGGGCACGGACGGGCTCCGCGCGCAACCGGCGCGCCCGTTCGGGCAGTTGCGCTTCGGCACGCCGCGCGCCGATCAGCTGCAATTCTTCGGCGACGAATCGTACGGCGCGGCATGGCGTGCCGCGCTCGAACGCCTGCGCGCGACCGGGGCGACGATCGTCGAGATCGATTTCAGCGCGTTCCTGGCGGCCGCGCGGCTGCTGTACGAAGGCCCGTGGGTCGCCGAACGGCTCGCCGCGATCGGCGCCTTCGCCGCGCGGGAACCGGACGCGCTGCATCCGGTGATCCGCGAAATCGTCGGGGGCGCGGCGCGCTTCAGCGCGGCCGATGCGTTCGCCGCGTTCGACACGCTCGCGACGTTGCGCGTCGAGGCCGGTCGCGCATGGAGCGGACTGGACGCGATCGTCATGCCGACTTCGGCGACGACGGCGACCATCGACGCACTCGAAGCCGACCCGATCGGCGTCAATTCGCGTTTTGGCTATTACACGAACTTCGTCAACCTGCTCGACCTGTCGGCGATCGCGGTGCCCGCCGGCCTTTGCGAAACCGGGCGGCATGCCGGGTTGCCGTTCGGCATCACGTTCGTCGGGCGTGCGCACGACGATGCGCGGCTGCTCGATCTTGCGCAGGTGTGGATCGATGCAGACGAACGCGGCGGCGCAGGTGAGGGTGGCGATTTGCAGGCGGACGTCGCCGGCGACGCGTATGCAACCACGACACCGGCGCCCGGCGCGTCATCCGGCGTCGTTCGGGTGGCGGTCGTCGGCGCGCATCTGAGCGGTGAGCCGCTCAACTGGCAGCTCACGCAGCGAGGCGGGCGTTTCATCGCCGCGACGACGACGGCGCCCGCCTATCGTCTCTACGCGCTGTCCGCGGCGGCATCCGGCGGCGTCGCCAAGCCGGGGCTCGTGCGTGTGCCGGACGGCGGCGCGTCGATCGCGGTCGAGATCTGGGAGATGCCGGTCGATGCTTACGGCAGCTTCGTCGCCGGCATTGCCGATCCGCTCGGCATCGGCACGCTGACGCTCGCGGACGGCACTCGGGTGCAGGGTTTCCTGTGTGAAAGCGCGGCGCTGGACGGCGCGCGGGACATCACGCACTTCGGCGGCTGGCGTGCCTACCGTGCGAGCGGCGCGACCGGCACAGGCGCATTGCAATGAACGTCCGGTCGCGCGGCGCCCCGGCACGCGCGCGACCGGCATCTGAAACGATACGGAGATTGACATGCCAATGACCCGCAACACGACCGGATGGCTCGCCGTGCGCCGCGAGCTGACGACCCGCGGAAAATGGACGCTCGGCGTGGCGTCCTTCCTGCTGCCATTCGCCGTCTGGTGCCTGATCAGCTATGTGCCGTTCATCTGGCATCCGCAAATGCGCGTCACGAATCCGGGAAGCGTCGACTATTTCCAGACCGGCATGCAGATCGATCGCGACGTGTTCGACGACGAACTCGCACATGCGCGAGCGACCCGTGCGGCCGTGCCCGAAGGCGTGCGCGTGAACCCGGTCTACCTGCCCGCGCCGCATCAGGTACTGCGCGCGTTCTACACGGCGTTCACGACCCCGCCGGCATCCCGTGACGGCGTCTGGCTGCACGAGAGCTTGTGGCACAGCATCCGGATCATCTTCTGGGGCTTCGTGATTTCATCCGCGATCGGCGTGCCGCTCGGCATCGTTTGCGGCACCTTCAGTGTGCTCGCGCGGTTGCAGGAACCGTTCCTTGAGTTCTTCCGCTACTTGCCCGCACCGGCGTTCGGCGCGCTGATGGTCGCGATCCTCGGCATCTACGATGCGCCGAAGGTCGCGATCATCGTGATCGGGACGCTGTTCCAGCAGGTGCTGATCATCGCGAACACGACGCGCAAGCTCGAATACGGGCTGTTCGAGGCCGCGATGACACTCGGCACGAAGAAGCTGAAGCTGCTCACGCACGTCGTGATCCCCGGCGTGCTGCCGGACCTGTATCGCGACCAGCGCATCCTGCTCGGCTGGGCGTGGACCTACCTGATCGTCGCCGAACTCGTCGGCACGAGCTCGGGCATCACGTGGTACATCAGCCAGCAGGCGCGCTACCAGCATTTCGACAACGTGTATGCGGCGATCCTGATGATCGGGATCATCGGCCTCGGCACCGACATCGTGCTCGGGCTGCTCGGCCGCAGGCTGTTTCCGTGGGATCGCACGCTGAACGCGTGACGTCCGTTGACGCCCACCCATCGACCGATTTCCGCAGAGGCCATCATGCAGAACCCGCAAGCCGTTCCCGATTACCTGATGCAGTCCGACGCCGTGCGCGAGCGCTTCGCCCGCCTGAAAACCCGCGACGTGATACTCGACGTGCGTCATGTCGGCAAGCGTTTCGCGACACCGCAGGGCGAGTGCACCGCACTCGACGACATCAGTTTCCGTACCTACCGGCGCGAATTCGTGTGCGTGATCGGCCCGTCCGGTTGCGGCAAGTCGACCCTGATCCGCATCCTGGCCGGGCTCGATGCACAGACGAGCGGCGAGGTGCTGCTCGACGGCAAGCCCGTGCAGGGGCCGGGCGCCGATCGCGGGATGGTGTTCCAGGGCTATACGCTGTTTCCGTGGCTCACCGTGAAAAAGAACGTGATGTTCGGACTCCGGATGAACGGCAGCAGCAGCGGCCAGGCCGAACGCGAAGCGCTGCAGTGGCTCGATCTCGTCGGGCTGACGCGGTTCGCGGATGTCTATCCGCATCAGTTGTCGGGCGGGATGAAGCAGCGCGTGGCGATCGCCCGTGCACTCGCGAACCGTCCACGCATCCTGCTGATGGACGAGCCGTTCGGCGCGCTCGACGCGCAGACGCGGGCGAGGATGCAGACGCACCTGCTCGACATCTGGCGCAACATCGACGTGACGATCCTGTTCATCACGCACGATCTCGACGAGGCGATCTTCCTGGCGGACCGGATTCTCGTGCTGAAGGCGAACCCGGGGGCGGTGCAGGAACTGATCGAGGTGCCCGTACCACGGCCGCGCGACTATTCGCAGGTCAATACGCCCGAGTTCATCGCGACGAAGGCGCGGCTCGAGTCGCTGATCCATCCGAAGGAGGCGGTGGCCATCGACGACGGCGTGAGGCCGCACATGATCCGCATGACCGATGTGTCGGACAACGTCGAGTAAGCCGTGAAGAAAGCGGTCGGACGGTTGCGACGAATCTAGCTGCGGGCGATTGCCAGCGCCTTCGCGACATCGCCGCGGCGATACGCGGCCCGGACGGCCGCTGCCGTGGCCGCGACGATTTCCGGCGGGGGTGGCTTCCGCAGGCGCACGGCGACGCGCGGCAGTGATGCGAGCTGAGTCCGGAGGTCGACGATCAGCCGGCAGCAGCGAAAACCGCCGGACGCGGCCTCCGGGTGGACGGCGGCGTCGGCAAGCCCGGCCGTCCACTCGACGCCGCGATGGCGCCTGACTGCGTCGAGGTGCGGCAGATGGCGCGCGTCGCCCGATAACGCGATCAACAGCGCGGCCCACTGCGCGCCGCGCCATCCATGTTCCTCGTCGTGCGTGAGGTCGGCCAGCAGCGCGTCGTCCAGCACGGACAGGCTTTGCTGGCACAGGTAGTGGAAGTCGAGCGGCTGATAGCGGACCTGCGGGTAGTCGCGCAGCACGTGCCCGAGTTCGGCTCCGGTCTCGACGGCAGCGGCCAGAAATTGTTCGGCCGGCGCGGGACGGTTCAGCAGCAGCGTCGGTACGCTTCGGTAGAGCCGGTAGATGTCGTCGGGGTGATAGTGCATCGCGAATGTCGGGGTGATCGACCGGCGCGCGGTGCGCCATTCAGGTTTTCGGCTGGTCGCCGGACAGCAGCGCGGTGTAACGCCGCTGCATTTCATCGGGTTCGACCGCTTCGATCGTATGCCCGATCAGCCAATCGTAACCGAACGGGTCGCGAATCTTGCCGGAACGCTCGCCGTAGAACTGGTCCTGGATCGCGCGTGTCAGCTGCGCACCGGCCGCGAGCGCGGCGGCGATCGTCGCGTCGGCGTCGTCGACGTGCAGGTGAAGCGACATCGGCGCCTTGCCGTCCGGGTCGAGCGCGAAGATATCGTATTCGGGGAACTCGTCCGAGATCATCAGCGTGCACGGCCCGAGCTGCAATTCCGCGTGGCCGATGCGTCCCGACGGCTCGACGAGACGGAATTTCTCCTGCGCGCCGAACGCCTTCGCATAGAACGCGATGGCGTCGTCCGCGCGCTTGGCGCGCAAATAGGGAAACACTTCGTGAATCGCCATGGTGCCCTCCGGTTTGGGGGTGTGGGTGTCGCTCGATCCTGTCGGGCCTCGCGGGGTTGCTCTTGAACAAAATTTACCGCCGCACCTGACTCGGAAACGGCTGATACGACGCCCGGACCGAGGCGATGACGGGCCGCAGGGGCGTCGCCGGGACGGCAGCCGAGAAATCGTGTCTTTTGCCGTGCCGTGAACGGCTAACGCGCTGATTCTACAAACGAATCGAGCGTGTCGGGGAAGGGCGGCGCACGTCGACGAATTCGACCGGCGGTTCCTGCTGCTGATGAACGAGCACATCGACTTCGACCGCGCCTGGTTCGGTCATTCGAGCATCCTGCCCGCCGCCGCCGGAGATCTCGCTGCCGGCCGGCTGGTCGGGCGATCGGCCCGTCGGGGTACAGCGCGCCGGGGCGATGGGTAGCGAAGCGGTCTCGCTGCAGGTCGCGGCCGCGGGTGCATGCGGCGGGGGGCTGGACTTCAGGAGGTGTTCATCGCCGGGCTTTTCACCGGCGCCGGCGATGAACCTGCAAACCGGAACGCGACATCGGGATATCGCGGCGCGCCCGACGCCGGAGGTCAGGCTTCGATATTCGCCTGCTCGATACGTTGCGTCCCCGCTCGATGTCGCACGCCTGCGATATAGAACAAGCAGCCTGTCGCGGCAAAGCAGGCCATGATGTAAAACAATGCGTGCGCCCCGACTCGGCTGTTGAGCAGAAATCCGCACAGGATGGTATTCAATCCGCCACCCAGCATCGAGATGTTCTGAACGCCGAAATAGGCCCCCTTCATGTCGTTGCGGGCGATCGAATCGACAAACATGAATTCCGACGGCACGATCAGGATCTCGCCGAGCGTAAAGATGAGCGTGCCGACGATCCAGAAGGCAACCAGCATTGAATGCTCGTAAACGAGCAACCCTGCGATCAGCATGACACTGCCGGCCATCACGGCCGCGAGCATGTTCCGATGGGAAATCCGGCTGCCTACCAGGTATTGCAGCAGGATAACGGTAGCGGCATTGACGGCCGTGGCAAATGAAATCAGCGTCTCGGCCCGAGCCGTGTCCGTCGCGTGCCCGACATACTGCGACAGATAGGTCGTGAATCTTGCGTAGACGAGAGAGCTGAACAGCCCTCCGAGGGTGAACAACTGCAGCCGCCTATCGCCTGCCAGCACGGCCACGATTACCCTCAACGGCGGTTGCGATCCGGCCTGCGGAACAGCCAGGTTCGCAACGGTGCGGTAGCGTCGCGCGCAGGCGATTAAAACGGCCAGCGCGATCAGGTTCAATGCGGCAGAAACGAGCATCGGTGCCAGGGCCGACCAGTGGCTGAGAGCGAGCCCGGCCACCGGCGCCGTGCAGAACGCCAGATTGATGATCGTGTAATTGGCCGAGAAGGCGGCGCTGCGCTGCTGTTCCGGCAGAATCCCGGTGAGCAGGGACTTGATCGACAGATGCATCGTGGTAAATGCCAGTTCGATGGCCACCAGGCACGCGAAAATCAACGAGAATCGCGCTGTCATCGGAATGAGCGCATAGATCGCGGCAGATGTCGCAATGACCAGCAGCAATGCGCGCAACGGCGTGAATCGGTCCACCAGGATCCCGCAGTAAATGCCTCCGAGCGTCGCGATCATCACGGAGCACCCGAGCGCATAACCGACCTGCACGGCCGAGAACCCGAGGCTCGTCGACAGGTAGATTGGGAAAAAAGTGAACGTCAATGCCCGGCTGAAGTTCAGCAGGAAGGCCAGCGAGAGTAGCGGCCGCAGTACTGGGGCGTCAGTCATTCGGCATCAGCTCCCGCGAAGCGAGCCGAGCCTCGGTTTCGTCCACGATCCCGTCGATGTCCAGTTCCCGGCCCGCTTGCCGCAAGCAGTGGCCGAGTGCGGCCACGAGGCGCAGTACGGCCTGCGGGCGACACTGTTCCCCCATCTGGCCGATGCGCAGTAGCGGCAGGCCGAAGGAGGTCGAGATCTCGATGCGATGCTGGTCGCGCAAGCGCGCGACGAACGCGTCCGGTTGAATCCCGCTGGGCAGATGAAAGCCGATCACCGAGTGCAGACGGGTTGGCGGGGGCGCGGCCAGCGTCAGGTTCAGTTCGAGGAGTGCCTCCTGCACGGCCGTCGAACACGAACGATGCCGCTCGATACGGGTCGGCAAGGTCTCCTCGTTCAGCAGGCGCAGCGCCTCGTGCAACGCGAACAGACCGTTGACGGGGGCCGTGTAGTGGTAGCGGTGCTCGTGCCAGAACGCATGTGCCAGGGCGGCGTCGAGGCACCAGTGGGCGGGCTTGAAGTCGCGCTTCGCGACGCGTTGCCAGGCATTGGCGGAAAAGGCGATCAGCGACACGCCGGGGATCGCCGACAGTCCCTTCTGACCGCCGCAAAACACCACGTCGAGTTGCCATGCATCCATCGGCAACGCCGTGGTGCCCACCGTGCACACCGCGTCGACCACGCTCAGGGCCTCGTATTGGCGGCACAGCGCCGCAATCTGCGGCAGCGCGTGATTGATCGTGGTCGACGAAGTTTCGCCGTGCACCACCGTGACGAGGCCCGGCCGGTACCGCGCCAGATGCTGCTGGAACTGCTCGATCGGGAAGCGCGCGCGACCGTCGAACTGGAAGACCTCCACGCCCGATTGCAGGCGCGTGGCCATCTCGGCCAGACGCGCGCCGAAATGACCGCCGACGATGGCGAGGACGCGCGATCGGGCGTTCACCAGGTTGGCGAGCGCCATTTCGCCGGCAGCCGAGCCGGGGCCGGCCAGGCCGAAAATCCACGGCGTTGCGGTCTGAAACGCATAACGCGCCATGTCCTTCAGTTGATCGAGCACGTCGTTCATGTCCGGGCCGAGATGGCTTGCGACATGCATATTGGCCTGCCGTACCGAGAGCGGTTGCGGGACGGGGCCCGCACCCATCAGCAACACCTCGCGCTGAAACAGGCCCTGCTGCAGGGCAGGATAGGATCTCGCTTCGATCACGACGCTGTCTCCAGGTCGCTCTGGCGATGGTCCTCGACGAGACGTACCTTGCCGCTGACAGGGTTGCGCGTCAGCGTGCCCTGCGCCAACTGGACGACCTCCACCTCGAATTGCAGCAACTGGTCGGACACCATGTCGTACGATTGCAAGGCTGGCAGCGTATCGATCAGATGCTTTGTCAGCCCGCGCGTGTCGAGGTGTTCCGGCGACTCGACATTGACTTGCAGCGTTTCGTATTGCCGCTGGCGGCGGATGCTCAATTGCAACTGGATGATCGGCACATGTGCCAGAGCGTCGACGATTTCCTGGTGATAGAGCGCCTGTCGGCCATTGAGGATGATCAGCCCGTCGCCGCGCCCCAGATACTCCAGCGCGCGCCCTTGCGAGTGCGCGACGATTCGGCCCAGATCGCCGATCCGGTACCGGACGAGCGGGTATTCGAACTTCTGCCAGTTGGTGATCAGGATGTGGCCCTGCTGACCATCGGGCACCGGCTTACCGTCGTCGTCGACGATCTCGACATAGTTGTAGTCGTCGACCAGCAGATGTACGGTGCCGCCGAGATCTTCGGGCTGGTAGCCGATCTGCGCGCCATCGTTGGCCGCAAGGATGCTGCGAACCACGCTGACGCCGAACTCGGTCTTCAACCACCGCTTGCGGCTTTCCTGCCAGGCCGCACCGCCATAGATGACCTTCTCGATCCGGAATGCGGGATCAATCCGCTTGGCGCCGTCCAGCAGCGTTTCGAGCAGGCTGGGAATGCCGATCACGACGTTGATGCCGAACGCCTGGCGCAAATGGACCAGTTCTTCCGGTGTCACGTTTTGCCCGACCGTATAGGACTCGACGGGCATCAGGGCGAGTTCCTGGGAACTGGTCAACATGCCGCCGTACAAATGTCCGCCGTACAGCGTGTTGACGACCTTGTCGCCCGGTGTCAAACCGGAGTCGTACAACATCTGCACGGCTTCCTGCAGCATGCTTTGCCAGTCATGACGTGAATAGGGAATGTAGCGTTTCTTTCCGCCGCTGGAGCCCGATACCAGGACTTCGCCGGTCGGCAGCGCGCCGGACCCCATGCCGTTTCCGTAAGGCGGCGAATGAGCCTCGAGCGTGGCCTTGTCCAGCACCGGAAAATCGCCGAAGGTCGAGATCGTGTCGGGGAGCGTCAGCCCGCGATAGTAGGGAAGCTGCCGGATCTCGTGAAAAAGAAAGCGCACCCGGCTGTCGAGGCGCAGCGATCGGCTGGCCGTGCTCGCCTGGCGGCGCGCGTCGGTGAGCGACGTGCCGGCCAGGTAGGTTTTTTCGACCAGCACGGCGCTCCACGAATGCGACAAATCCAGTTCCAGCGGATAAGGCACGGCAGTTCCCGGGCCGATTCGATAACGGATTGCGCCGGGATCTTCGGCATTGCCGTCGTCCGGCAAATGCAGCGGCGGCACTTCTACGCGCAGCGAACCATCGTCAGGTTCAGGGTTCAGCGAAAACACGAACGGCAAGAAGGTGCGTTGCTGCGCCGCGACCTCTGCGACAGCCTCCCAGAACGAAACGAACTCGCTTTCCACCGCCACCCGATTCCCGGTCAGCCAGGCCAGCAGAACACCGCGCCACTGAGCCTGCAGGCTGTAGCCGGTGATTGTAACGACGCCGCGCGGGCGCAGTTCCGTGACGTCGTTGCGATCGGCGTGGTAGATCCACGGCAGCGCGTGCAGGTTGCCGAGGCCACGCCAGACAGCTTGCTTGAGTGCGACAGGATCGAACAGGGCGGTAATTTCACCGACTTGTCGCGGAGTCAGTTGACGACGCCAGTCGGTTTGCTTCCGAAGTGCGTCGAAGAGTGACGAGAGGGTGATGATGCGATCGGTAATGTCGTGCATGGTGAGGGTTCGGGCAAGCGATTGAACGAGGCGGTCAGAGGATGCCGGGCTAAGCGATACGCCGCAGACAGTGGCCGAGAAAGTGCTCGAGCTGTTCCGGCGAATCGGCGCGAGCCACCAGCGACAGCGGAATCTGCGCTTCGTCGTAGGTCAGTTGCTCCACCGGCCGGTCATTGCGCTGAAGCTCGATCAGTAGTGGGCTTCGCGCGACATCGTCCGGCACGACGAGTTCGGGCAGGTCGGGGCGATGATGGCCGGGGTAGAGGAGGAAGCCGTAGTACGCCGGGGACGATGCGGCAGCCGCCGGAGCCGGCAGCTTCAGGTAGTCGCTGAGTTCGATCGACGGCAGGTGAACGCCAGTGCGCAACTGATGGGTTTCGACGATGCGGGCACCGCCCAGACGGTTGGCGGCCTCGAGGAAAATGCAGGTCTCGCCGTCGAAGAAGGCCTCGATATGGATACAGCCGTGGCGGATCCCCAGGGCCTCGACGACCTGATGCGCGAACGCATCGAATACCGGGCTCTGCTCGACCTGGAACGAGCCGACCGGCTCGCCGGACAGGTAGGCGAGCGGCGTATTGATATAGCGGCTCGGCAGGAAATGTTCGATCTTGCCGTCCACCACCACGCCGTCGAAGTGGTAGAGCGGCGCGTCGACATATTCCTCGATTTCATGGCTGCCCCAGCCATCGTGACGTTCGAGGTGGTCTATCGCGGCGTCGAAACTGTCATGGACCACGATGCCGCGGCTCGATGCGCCATCGCGCGGCTTGCTGATCGTCCTGCCGCTCCATCTTCGCGTCGCCACGTCCTCGGCCCGCTCGATGAAGCGCGGATAGCGTATCGAGCCGACTTCGGCGATGCGCCGTTTCATCTTGACCTTGTCGCGCACCAGTTCGATCTGTTCGTACGCCGGGCCGGCGATACCGAGTGCTGCCCGAATCCGGCACGCTTCGAGGATGCCGTATTCGGATAGCGCGATCACGGAACGGAAGCCGTCGTCGGGGGATACGCGCGCCAGTACCGCCTGAACGAGGTCGTCGTCGGCGTCCGGTGGCAGGACGATCCGACGGCATGCCAGTCCGTCCGGCAGATCGCGCAGGTGTTTGTCGAGCCCGATATAGGTGAGGTCGTGTTCGCGATGGTCGAGCACGAGGTCGTAGCGCATCTTCTTGAACGGTGCCTGGTGCAGGATCAGGATTTTCATTGCGACACCTCCAGGAGCGACATGCCCCAGCTGAACCCCATCGCGCTGGTTGCCATCGCGACGATATCTCCGCGCTGCAACCGGCCTGCCTGGAACAACTGACGCAGTGCAATCCAGTTGTCGCCGCCGCCGAGATGGCCGTCGAGGTGGTAGTTGAAGACACTTCGCTCCGCCGGAAGATCGAGGGTTTTCAGCAAACTCTCGTGGACGTCCCGATCGCCCTGGTTGATGAGCAGGTAGCGCAACTGCTCGATCGCCACGGAGGCACCAGACAGGCAGAGGCCGAGCAGTTCCACGAACGCATCGATGTAGCGCCGTTTCAGGCCTCGGCGTTCGTAGTGCTTTCGCACCAGGGTTCGGCTGTCGTGCAGCCGGCCGCGATACATGTCGCACCACGAAGGGTCGGTGCGCATCTCGTCACCCCGCAGTGTCAGCAGCGGGCGGTCCGTACCGACCAGCACGGCGGTGGCGCTGTCCCCGAAGTTGAACAATGCGCGCGATTGCGCGTCGGACCGGTCGATGACGCGGCTCAGGCGGTCGCAGATGATGACGAGCGCAAGATGACCCGGCCGCGCGGCCACCTTGTCGCGCGCAATGGACAGGCCGGTCGCGCCAGCGTTGCAGAAGTTGACGACCTCGAAGCAATGCGCGTGCGTCAAGCCGAGTTCGGACGCGACTTTCGCGGCAGGCGACCAGAACGGCGCATCCCAGACGCCCGACCCGCAGTAGATCACCCAACCGATCCGTTTCGTATCGACGGCTTGCCGCTCGATCACGGTGGCGGCTACCTGGGCCGCGTACCGCCAGTCAGGGATATCGGCGTCGAACACCGATACCGCCGACGCCGGAAGAATCTCGTCCAGGTCGCCGGGCTCCAGCCCCGACCAGCGCACGAGGTCCTGGCGCGAGACGGTGAGCGCGGGCACCAGCGTCTCGAAATCGGTTACGCCGACAGCGCTGCTCATTTCACCGCCACGCGATGCACGGTGCGTGCATGATTGTCTTCGACGGGCGTGACCGCGTGATAGGCGGTTTCCGTCTTCCACAACAGCAGATCGCCTTTGGTCCACCGGTGGCGGTAGACGTAGCGGCTGTCTGTCACCAGTTCTTCCAGCAGCGTCAGGAAGTCCTGGTTTTCGTTCGCGTCGAAGCCGATCACGTAATCGAGGTAGTCCCTGGCGCCATACAGGTACGGCCGCCCGGTTCGCGCGTCGACCTTGACCAGGTCATGCGTGACCGGCGGATGCAGCTTTTCCGCGTGCTGCATGATCTCGGCGATCGAATAGCCTACGTGTTCCGGGCGGGCCTTGAAGCGCTTGCGCACCGTGTGGACCGCCTGGCGGCCTTCGATCTTTCTCTTCCACGTATCGGGCAGGCGGGCATAGACATCGCGGGCGCTGGAAAACAGCGTATCGCCGCTCGACGCCGGAATGGTGATGCCGTGCAATAGCGTATAGGTGGTGGGGTTATCGGTATATGACGAATCCTGATGCCAGAAATTACCCACGCGCGGTACGCCATACGCCTTTCCGTTCACCACCTCGTTCGACGAGATCATGATCTCAGGATGCTCAGGGTGGCGGTACTGACTCGTGACGAAGGGCACCGGTTCGCCGATCAGGCGTGCGAGTTCCACCTGTTCGCCCGGGGAGATCTCGAGATCCTTGAATATCAGCAGTTCGTTGTCGTGCAGGGCCTGCAGCACTTGCTCGCGGATCTCCGGGTTGCGGATATCGCGGATCGAGATGTCGTGGATTTCGGCGCCGACATAATCGCTGACTGGCTTGATTTGCATGATGTTCCCTGTCTGGATCAGATGGTGGATTCGAGTGCCGCCACGAACCGGTCGATCTGTGCGGTGGAATGGTCTGGCGTCACGGTCACGCGAAAACGTTCCTGGCCTCGCGGAACGGACGGGAAGTTGATCGGCTGAACATAGATCTGGTGGTCGGTCAACAGCGTTCGCGAAACCCTTTTGATCTTTTCCAGGCCGGGGATGATGATCGGAACGATATGGCTCTCGGCATCGACGAAGTCGACCTGGTGCCGGCGCAACGCGGCTTTCAGATAGGCGACGTTCCTGAACAGCGTCTCGCGGCGTGCCGTGTCGCCGACGATGTGGTCGATGCTCGTGCGCGTCGCGGCCATCAGGGCCGGTGGCAACGAAGTCGTGAAGATGAAGCCCGGCGACAGGCTGCGGATGCAGTCGACGGCATCGCGAGCACCCACGACGAAACCGCCGGAGGTGCCGATTGCCTTGCCGAAACCACCCTGGATGAAGTCGACACCATGTTCGTCCAGCGCTTCGCACAGGCCCAGCCCCTTGGGGCCGAACACGCCGACCGAATGGGTTTCGTCGATATAGGTCAGTGCGTTGTATCGCTTCGCGAGCCGCACGATCTCCTTCACGGGTGCCACGTCGCCGTCCATCGAATACACCGATTCGAAGACGATCAGCTTCGGTCGCTCGAACGGTTCGGCGGCCAGGCCGCGTTCGAGATCAACGAGATCGTTGTGCTTGAAGATATATTTCTTGCCCTTGAACTTCCTGATGCCCTCGATCATCGAGCGATGATTGAACGCGTCGGAGTACACGACCGCGTCGCTGAGCACGGAAACGAGCACGCTCAGGCTTTCCGTATTGGCCAGATAGCCGTTGTTGAAGATCAACGCGCTGTCTCGGCCGTACAGCCGGGCCAGGTGCTGCTCCAGATCGACGTGCGCGCCGGTATTGCCGGAAATGTTGCGTGACCCTCCAGAGCCCGCGCCGAACTGCTCCAGCGCATGCCGGAACGACGCAATCACCTTTTCGTGCTGCCCCATGCCCAAGTAGTCATTGCTGCACCACACTTCGATCGTCTTTCCCTGGTAGTTCGCCAACGGGAAATGACCGGCGCTGCGTGAGAAAGTCAGAAAATGGCGATAGGCATCCGTCGATTTGAGTTGATCCAGTACATCGCCGAACACTTCGGCGTAGTTGAGTTTCGCTTCAACCGTAGACATTATTCCCACCCTTGGTTGTATCCAGTACGAAAGCTATGGCCGGCGCTTGGTCGCCGGAATGGAAAATCATTAATTGACCGAATCAAGATGCCTCGACTGGAGTTGGCAATCGTTTTTATTTGAATTACTGATTACTGGCAGTCGATCCCGGCACAAGAATCAGCGCGCACCGGCATCGTCGGTATCGACACTGACAATGGCCTTGCCGAGATTGCCGCCCGAAAGCATCGCGAGAAACGCCTCGACGATATTGTCGAAGCCCTTCGTGATCGTCTCCGGGGCGACGATGTCGCCGCGCTGGAGGTGAGGAATGGCGAATGCCTCGAGTTCCTGCTGCAGATGGGTGTAGTCCTTCACGAGGAAACCCTGCAGCGTCAGGCTCTTGCCCACCACGTCGAACAGATTGCGTGGGGCGGCAGGCGGCTGCAGCGCGCTGTATTGCGCGACCGCGCCGATCAGTGCCGCGCGCCCGTGGTCTTTCAGGACGGCAATTGCCGCTTCGAGTTGCTCGCCGCCCACGTTGTCCAGGTAGACGTCGAACCCTTCGGGAATTCGTTCGCGCAATTGCGCGCCGACTTGCCCCGGCCGATAAACGAACGCATCGGAATAACCGAGGCCGCTCGTCAATTGCCGCGCCTTGTGCTCGTTGCTGGTGCTTCCGACGATCCGGCTCGCACCGAGCAGTTTCGCGAACTGGCCTGCCGCGGTACCGACGCCGCCGGCCGCGGCCGATACGTACAGGGATTCACCGGCCTGCAGGCGGACGATGCGGGTCAGCGCGACCCAGGCGGTCAATCCGGTGCCGCCCAGGATGCTCAGCCAGGCGGTGAGCGGCACCCCCTCGGCGGGCCGGATCACCCGCAGCGCTTGCGCCGGCACCTGGGCATAGGTGCGCCACCCCTGACGATGGAACACCCAGTCGCCGGGGCGAATCGATGCGTCGGTGCTGTGCAGGACCCGGCCGATGGTCCGTCCTTCCAGCGGCGCATGCAGCGCCCAGTCGCCGTCCATGCATTCGCGCATATACGGGTCGACCGAGAAATGCACGTTTCTCACCAGGACTTCGCCGGGCGCCAACGGCGCCAGCGGCTGCCGGACGAAACGGAAATGCGCTCGGCGTGGTTCTCCATGCGGCCGTTCGACCTGATGGACCAGCGTATTGTGGGACGGTTGATAAGCTCTCAACAGAAAGTAAATCTATAATTTGATCCGAATCCTTGAAGGACCGTATCGACGTCTTCTTCAAGGGTTTGGATGTCACGCGCCTTGAAGGCCAGCCACTCATATTTCATCTTGTGCCACAGTTTCTCGATGCGATTGAGCTCCGGGCTGTA
>NZ_NKFM01000072.1:0-36374 GCF_002223085.1 Burkholderia sp. HI2714
AGCAGCGCGAGGGCGTGATCATTGCGAACCTCGTGAACCGGTGGAACAGCTTCGGCAAGGCGATTTGCGTCAAGACAGCCTAATTGCGCCCGCAACCAACTGAGCGCATACCCTGTCGAACAAAGCCGATGAACAGCGCCTTCAGGTCGCCCTCCGGGCAGTAGAGGCTGAGCTGGCCTCGCCGCTTCAGGCTCTGATTGTAGGCGCGGGCGTTCGCGACCCGATACGTCGGTTTCGGGCGTTTGCGCGGCGCTCCGGATTTCAGGCTGGCTTTGTATGGCAATGAACGTTCACGAGGCATAGATCAATTGCCCTTTCTACTCGACCTCACGCTGCCGCGCAACCACCCCCTTCCGAACAAAGCCCTCGCTGGCGGACTTCGTGACCTTTACCTGCAGCTTGCGTTCCGCGGCAGCGAGCCGCGCTCGCTGCGCGAAAAGTTCGGCCTCGAGCTCGGCCGTGCGACGTTGCTGATAGTCGGCGATCGCCGCCGTGATGTCGTCGCTGATAGGCGACTCGAGGAAAGCCGAGTCGAGCGCCTTCGGGATCTTGATGTTGGTTGCCGCCGCACGCGCGAAGTACAGGCGCCGGAACGTCTCGATGTCCATGTCGGCCCCATAGCGTCGCACGTACTCGCGATAGTTGGCTTGGATCTTGGCGGAATAGCACATCATTGCCTCCAACAATTCACCATTTCGCAAGAGTAGCGCATAGGGGGCGTCGTCGTTGCCGCTCAGTTATAGTGGCGGCTGGAAATTGCCGGAGGGTGATGTGTCTCACGTTCTTGAAACGCGACAAGCTTTGGCTCGACGCAGAATTTTGTGCGTCGGGGCTTTGTTTTGCGTTGTGCTCTGTATTGCGGTATCTGCCGCTGCGCTCAATGAATGGCGAAACACGTATGCTGCTGCGCTGCGTTCTGCAGAGATCGTTGCGAAGTCGTACGCCGTTCACCTTGGCAAAGTGCTGGCGAATGCGGATGCGTTGACCGGGGTCATCCGATACGAATACGACCGATCGCCCACAACCTTCGATCTTCGATCCCTCATTGACGGCGCCGCCATCACCCCAGACTCCGCAGCACAAATCACGATCGTTGGGGCTGACGGCCGGGTGCTGCAAACGTGGCCACACAGGCTGACGAAGCCAATCTTTCTTGGCGATCGCCCACATTTCATTTTCCACAAGAACAATTCTGATGCAGCCTTGTTCATCGGGCCTCCCGTGAAGGGGCGAGTTTCGGGCGATGTGACGATTCAGTTCAGTCGGCGTTTGGTCACCGCCGATGGACGCTTTGCTGGCGTGGTTGTGACATCTGAGCATCCCGAATACCTGTCTCAAGGATTTTTGAGTCGCGCAAACGTTGGCGAGCATGGTGCGCTGGCGGCATTTCTCAGCAATGGCACCTTGCTTTCCCGTTCGCTGATCGGTGTACCGGCGAGCGCGGTCGGACCGGACTTTTCGGATTACCTCGAAAGCTTCGATACGAGGACCGGCGCACTGACCGATCCAGTCGATCGATCAACGCGGATCTTTGCGTACGTTCCCGTCGAGGGCTATCCGGTGATTGCAGGTGCGGCCCTCTCAAAAGAGGAGGCTATGCTGCCGTTTCGCGCGCATCTGCGAGCATATGCGGCTTGGACGGCGCTGCTTTTGATGATCGTGTCGGGCGCTACGCTTTTGGCTATGCGACATGCCAGCAAGCTGATCCTGGCCGAAGAAGAAATGCGAAAGGCTGCAGAGACAGATCCACTGACCGAATTGAAGAATAGACGCAGCTTGCGTGAGGTTATCGATACGCATTGTGCGGGTGTCAAGGTCGCGGAGAATTCACTCGCCCTATTGACGCTTGATTTACGTGATTTCGGGCGAGTCAATGATCTCCTTGGCCAGGATGCCGGCGATGCCCTGTTACGCCTAGTGGCGGATCGGTTGCGTGGCGTTGCCGGCGACGACATGCTTGTCGCCCGCGTTGGTGGGGATGAATTCAGCTTACTGATTCATGGCGATGACGCTTTGTCGAAGGCATTCGATACGGCCCGTTTGATCGTAGAAGCCTTTCTGAAGGCGTTCGGTTTGCGCGGGCACACGTATTTGATGAAGGTCGCCATCGGTATCGCTTCACTCGAGCGCTCACCGGCCGCTGGTTCCGAGTTGTGGCGAAACGCCAACCGCGCTATGGCGGATGCAAAGCATGCGGCTTCGAAGTCGGGCGAAAGTGAGGTGCGTGTCTACACCGACGCAATGGCGCATCGACTGGATCTCGATGATGACGACTTTCGAGCGCTCTTGTTGGCTATGGAACGAAGGGAGATAGCGGTTCGCTATGCGCCGATTGTTGCAGCCGCATCGGGCCAGCTGACTGCGCTACGCGGTTCTTTGTCGTGGCCGAGGTCAGCTGATGACGAGCGTGACGAGGCTGCGTTACACGATCTCGCTGACCGACACGACTTGCTTTTCCGATTGGGCATCTATCAGCTAACAGAAGTGTGCGCCCGTGAAGCGATCGCTCCCGTGCCGATGTATTCGGTTGTGCCGGCGGCTGTTGTGTTGCAGGGCGATCTCGATCAGTTCCTTGTCCACATCAAGGAAACGCACGCATGCGATTTCGGTCGGCTGCGCATCGGCATTTCGCAGCCGGGCGATCTGATCGGCCATCCTCGGGCAATCCAGACCCTACATCAGCTTCGTGCGCGAGGGATTGACATATATGCGGCGAATATCTCGGGCGACGATTGGTCGATCTCGATCGTCCGGTTGTTGCCCCTTATCGGCGTGGAAGTCAGTGCTCAACTGCTCGCAGACGCAGCAGCGGACAAGATTGCTGAGTCCATGCTCAGCGGCATCTTGACAACGTGCGCCGAACTCGACTTGACGATTCAGGTAGCCGGTGTGAGTACCAAGGAGCAACTGTCCTGGCTCAAGAGCTTTCCGAATGTGGTCGTTTATGGGGGACTCTTCTCAGCAGAAGAGTTCGTCGAAATTCCTAACAACTTGGTGGGGCCACGGGGTCATGAGTCGTGAGCTTTATCAGTTGTTCAGCGATACCAGTGAACAGATTGGCGCCGGTCCCAAAATACCCGTGCGCGACGGCTCGATTGAGCTGAGATTGGTTGATTGCCGAGAGGGTGGGGTGCTGCTGCAGCGAATCCATACGAGACTTGATGGAAGTGTCGTTGTGTTGCTGCTCGACGGAACCGAGCGCACGCAAATGACGGAGTTTCTGGAGAACGATCCCTACAACGAAGTGCTCGCGCCCCAGTATCACGCGATCGTCGATTCGGTTGGGCGCCGCCCCCCTCGCAAGGCGAATACCCGCGCCCTCGCGAGCGTTGCGGATTGTCATACCGAGCTGGACGTATTGACTCTGATGCGGACCGTGTGCGCGACACGTGGCGGCACGTACGCCTTGTTTCATTGGCTGTCGACGTCGACAGCCTCACCGGTAAGCGGTGTGATCTACGACACCCACGTGATCCTGGCCGCGTGTCCGCCTAGTTGGCTGCAGGTCTATGAGCGCCGGGTGGTGACGGATCCGGTATTGGAATACGCGCGAAACCACGTCATGCCAGTGCGTGGATTCGAGGCATTCGGAAACTCGAACGGCCCGTGGTTTGCCCGAGAGGCTGGCCTCTACGGTCTGCGGAGCAATGTGTTTCTGCCGGCGAATCGTGGTTCGGACGGCGGCAAGGTCTTTGGCCTTCTACACGTCAGCTCGGGCACCGCGTCGCCGGGCGGCGACGACGTGATGTGGCAAGGGCAGCGCGAACTGCGCGGGCTTGCCGAAGAACTGCTCGACTGGCCAGCCATTAGGTTTCGGCGGGCCGCCGCCTTGCAATATCGACTGAGTGACGCTGAGCGAACCGTCTTGCAGTGGATTCGCCGCGGTGGCGACGCGACGCATGCAGCAGCTGATCTTGCGCTGACCCAGCGGCAGATCTATCGGCTCTACAAGTCGATCAAGATCAAAATGGGGCGCGATGATATTCGCGCCTGTGCCCGTATGGCGGCTGATGCTGGTCTGATCGATCAAGTTGATTGATAAGACATAAAGAAGCCTAATATCATGAAAAACAGTGATATAGCCATTACCTCTTACCGCCGGTTACGCTTCATTCCGTGATGTTGCAAACGGATACGGAGCGGCGGAATGCCGGAAGGGAAGAGAAACAGGATCTTGAGTGCAGCGGGGCTCGTAGGACTGCTGACAGTGATCGTGTCGTCCGTGGCGAGCTCGATCGGCGTTGCGCAGGGAGCGCCCACGCCCGAGTGGTCCATAGCAACGGCTTACCCCGCTGATACCGTTTCAGGAAAAGCGGCGGATGACTTCGCACGCTTGCTCAATGACGCAGGGGCGAACACGGCTCGCGCGGTTCCGCATTTCGCGGACAAAAAGGGGGTTGCGTCGGTTCAGGATCGCATCAGCCAACAGCCCTTCGGCGTCTTGTTCGCTGGCGATCTGGGTGCCCGCGACGCGATCCTCGCCTTGTCGATTCGACCGTATGAGGTGAATTCGATCGCCGAGGCGCGAGAGATGGCACGTATGGCCAAACCGGCTTATCGGAGCGCGTTGGCGAATCACGGCCTGATCCTGCTTGCAGTGATTCCGTGGCCGCCGACCGGAATCTGGTCCAGAAAAACGATCAATTCGCCGTCAGACTTGGTTGGCATGAGGATCCGCACATACGACGAGTCGTCCAGGCGCGTTATGGAACTGCTCGGTGCGCAAGTGGTTTTCCTGCCAATTCAGGAAGCGCTTGCGCAAATAAAGGCGGGCGGCGTCGATGCGGTGATGTCATCGGGCGATGGCGCCGCCGGACGTGCTTACGCCGAAGTCTTGCCGAACTTTACCGCGCTTGGGTACGCGTACCCGGTTTCTTTTCTCGTTGCAAACAAGCGTTTTCTCGACGGATTGCCTGAGCGGCAACGGGCCGCTATCTTTGCGGCGGGCCACCAAGCCGAGAGTCACGCTTGGGAGCGCTTGCCCGAACGCGTGCGCCACAACTATGAAGGCATGGCGGCTCGGGGTGTAACGGTTCGCGATCCGGCGCCACGAGCACTGCTTGAGGCAATTTCTCGTGCCGCCAAAGAAGACAGTCGCGAATCGATGTTGAGCGACTACGAAACTACGCAGATGTTGGCTCAGTTCCGCGCTTGCCCGCCTCGAACATGTCGAGAGTGTGTGGCTATTGCTGATACAGAGGTGACCAAATGAATTCAGCGACAAAGAGCGCGATCACCCTGGTCGTGGTAGCTGTCGGTTATCTCCTTGCTCTAATTGTTGGGACAGGTGGAGCTTCAAACCCGTCTTCGCTGACCACGCTCACCGTCGAAAACGGCGATGTTCGATGTGAGTACGACAACGTCTACATCGGTGATGGTGCGTTGCGTATTCGTAAGCACTGCAATCGATTTGATCAAGAGGGGCAGTCCGATGCGCAAGATTGATTTGAACGTTGACCTTGGAGAGGGGAGCGGCAACGATCTTGCGTTGCTCGACTACGCGACTTCAGTGAACATTGCCTGCGGTTGGCATGCGGGCGACGCGTCGACAATGAGGACCGTTGTAAAAGCGGCTCTGAAGCGGGGAATCGCAGTGGGCGCGCATCCGGGGTATCCGGATCGAGAGCACTTTGGCCGCCGATCGATGGAACTGACATACGACGAGATTTACGCTGGCGTGCAATATCAGATCGGCGCGTTGGATGGCATTGTGCGTGCGTTCGGGGGACGCGTGGCACACGTCAAGCCTCATGGGGCGCTGTACAACGACGCGGAAAAGAGCATTACGGTCTGCAGGGCAATCGTTTGCTCGGTGCGCGATCTGGATCCGTCGCTAGTGATTTATGGATTGGCGGGCGGCCAGCTTGTCCGTCTCGCCCGCGAGCTCGGCGTGCAGGCATATGACGAGGCCTTCGCGGATCGTGGCTATGCTGCCGATGGACGCTTACTGCCGAGAACCGAGCCCGGCGCAGTCATCAATGACGTCAACGAAGTGATTCGCCGAGTGAGTGATTTGATAGAAACGGGTACGGTGCGAGCGCGTGATGGGAATCGAATCCGACTATCGCCTCAGACCTTATGCCTGCATGGTGATGGCGAGCACGCGATCACATTTGCGCAGACGGTGCACGCTGCACTGGGCAGCGTGCCTTTTGGGCAAGTCAACTAGGTGTCACTATCCAGAAGCTTCTGGAGACGCTTCGCAACAGTTTCAAGCTCATTGGCGGTCAAAAGATTTGGCAGCGTGATTTGCTGTAGCACCTTCGCCAGTTGCTCTGTGCTTAGCGGAGCTGGCTTCGCGGGCTCGCCCGATTTACGCGCCAGAGAGGCGCTAAGTTGAGCCACTAGCTCTCCATTCAAAGAGCGGCCGCTTTCCTGGGCCGCCTCTTTGAGCTGAAGGTAGACGGACCATGGGAGTCGAAATTGGGAGCGGTAAGTGTCATCCATAGGTGGAGTATTTGACACTACGCAGACACCATCGTATAGTGACGTAAAACATCACTCGGAGTGACTAATTTCATGGAGGATGTAGTGCGGTCGCAATGTCGATTGCCGGTAGAGGTCGACCGATGGCTCAAGTCACGGGCTAAGGCCGAGGGGCGATCTAAGAATGCGCAACTCGTGAGCGAACTGAAAAAATTGATGGCCGCCGATTTGGCGAAAGCAGAGGCGACGAACGACTCCGAGAACGGAGAGAGTGCTTGAAGCGGTTGATGCCGGTGTTGGCGCACTGACATCAACCTGACCATTACGCAGTAACTGTGAGGAAAACAGGAATGGCTACGTCCATTGTAGCGCATTGGTCCCGTCGTGCGACCAACGTAAACCTGCACGCGTTCGCTGCTGCGGCCGCGCTGCTCGCGCCGGCCGCGCCGGCGCACGCTGACGGCTGGGGCTGTCAAGTTCTGCTGTGTCTGTCCGATCCGCGTGGACCCGAGCACGAAGGTGCATGCGTGCCGCCCATCGAAAAGCTCTGGGACCATCTTGCGCACGGCAATCCGTTTCCTACTTGTGACCTGATGGAAAGCTGGGACGCTCTGCCCGAGGAGTTCCGGCGCGCCATTCCGGACGATGTTGTGCAACTGGTGAAGTCGACCACGATCACCGGTGGCAACGGTGGCGCCAGCGGCTCGTTCTGCCCGTATGACCTGATGTACTACAGCAACCTCTACGGTCCGGCTTGCCGCGCACACAGCGTTATCCAGGTCAAGCTCAACGGTCAGGTCTTTACGCGTGTCTGGTGGAACATCAGCGGTGGCCTCGGCACCAAATCCAGCTCGCGCACCGAATACTTCGGCGGCGGCTCGACCACCCCCTTCTACGATCCCGCTGAAAGCGCGAAGCGCTGGATTGACGACCAAGAGAACAACCGTAACGGCAAGGGGAGCAACGGCTCGCCGTCGCCCTGGTTCGGGCTCGGCAACCGTCACTGATTGATCCTCCCGGAGGGCCACGCTATGTCGCTGACAACTGCTGAACAACAAGCACTCCTAAATGCATCGTTCGAGGGAGCGGAAGCGGTCGATACCTTGATCGAAGCTCTGCGTGTGGCGCATCCAAATGCGTTTCACACGCAGGACTCGCTCGCCGCGCGACGCTTTTTCGACCAGCCGAAGCACGAGCTGCCGCACGGTGGTTACGTGCGCGCGCTCGCGGCGGGGATGGAGGGCCAGTAAGCATGGCGCGTCTGTACATCGCCGAGAAACCGTCTCTTGCCAAGGAAGTGATGGGAGTGTTCGACGGCCGGCCGGCGCGCAATGATCCGGCCTACAAGATTGGCGACGACTTCTTCGTGCCGCTGAAGGGTCACATCTTGGCCCAGGCAATGCCCGATTTCTATCTTCCTGACGATGTCCCGCTCAACAGGAATGGGAAAAAAATCTGGCGCGCGAGCGATCTGCCTGTCATCCCTTCGACGTGGGTTCTGGAGCCGCAAGAGGAGCATGCGCCGATTCTGGAAGCGATCCGCCAGTTACTGACCAACGTGGACGAGGTTGTGCATTTGGGCGACCCGGATGCCGAGGGCCAATTGCTGGTCGACGAGGTGTTGGAATACCTGGGTAACACGTTGCCGGTAAAGCGGCTGCTGGTGAACAACAACAACCCGAACGAGATCCGCAAGGCGCTCGCGAATCTGCGCGACAACGACGAGTCGCAGTTCCGTGCATGGCATCGATGGGCGCTTGCGCGTAGCCGATACGACTGGCTGTTCGGTTTGAATTTCACGCGTGCCGCAACCTGTCGCGCCCAATCGCTCGGCTTCGATGCGTTGCTGAGCGTCGGTAGTGTGCAAACACCCGTGCTACAGATTGTGTTCGAGCGCGACGACAAGATCGAGCGCTTCACGGCGACGTCGTATTTCCTGTTGTCCGCGCAGCTGCAGCACGCGAAGGGGGCATTTACCGCCAAGTGGCGGGCCGCTGACGATCAGCCGGGCCTGGACGAAGACGGACGGCTCGTTGATCCAGACGTCGCTGCCGCGCTCGCGCAAAGCCTGACCAATGCGCCGGCGTCGGTGAGCGCATTCGAGCGCAAGCCGGCGCGCGATCTGGCGCCGCTCCCGCTGTCGCTGAACGAGCTGACGGTCGAGGCGTGCCGTCGCTTCGGCTGCACGGCGGCCGAAGTGCTGGAAGCCGCCCAGGAGCTTTACGACCGCTACAAGCTTACGACCTATCCGCGTACCGAGAACCGCTATCTGGCCGAAGCGCAGCACGGCGAGGCGCCCGACGTGCTGGCTGCGCTCGCCGCAAATCGCGCGGATCTCGCCCCGCTCGTCGATCGCGCGGATCCGACGCTGTGTTCCCGCGCCTTCGACGACAAGAAGATGGATGGCAATCCGCATCACGGGATCGTGCCGACGACCCGCCGAGCGGACCTCAGGACGCTCACGCCACTCCAGCACCAGGTCTACGACTTGATCGTCCGCTATTACCTAGTGCAGTTCTATCCGGCCGCGACGTTTATGCAGACGTCGATCGAAGTTGAATCCGCCGGCCATCGCCTGATCGCGGGCGGTCGCACGCCCGTTTCTAGCGGTTGGCTTGCGGTGCTGAAGCCGTCCGAGCCTGAAACCGGTGATGACGTGCAGATGTTGCCGGAGCTGGCGGTGGGTGACCAGCTGCTGGTGACCGACGTTGATCTGCAGGCGAAAGAAACGCGGCCGCCCGTGCGGTTCGATGAGGCGGCGTTGATCGACGCCATGATCGACCTGCACAAGTACACGGACGATCCGGCCGCCAAGGCGCGCCTGAAAGCGGGCAACGGGATCGGCACGGGCGCGACACGCGCCGGAATCATTGCGGAGCATCGCGAACGCGGCTTCCTGGTTCCTGTAAAGGGTTCCAAGACTCGCTTCATGACGAGTCCGACCGCTCGCGCGCTGCTCGCCGCATTGCCGGAACCGGTCAAGGATCCGACGGTCGCCGGCATGTTCAAGATCGCGCTCGACGCAGTGGCCGATGGCGAAATGACGTTCGACGCGTTCATGCAGCGCAGCGAAAAGATGGTTACGCGGATTGTCTCGGTGATCGCGGAGGCACCTATGCAGCTGCCGGGCGCGAAGCAGTGCCCGGTGTGCAAGACCGGCCACTTGCGGCGGATCAACGGTCAGGACGGCGCTTTTTGGGGGTGCTCGAACTACAAGGCCGATCCGCCATGCAAGGCGTCATATCCCGATGCGAACGGCGCACCGAATCTCGCGCCGAAGCGCAAGAAACCGCGGGGTGGTTTCGCGATGGGCGGCTGGATCTAACAACAGAGAGAGGGCCACGCAATGAACAGGATTTTCGGATTGATTCGAGCAAGCGTGCGAGCGCTGCTGATCTTCATCGTCGTGACGGCGATGTTTGGCGCCGTGTACTGGCTGATCGAACGGCGGTCGATCAACGACCTGGTCGGGGCTGGCCTGGTGGCCTTTGGTTGGTTCGTGATCGCATTCGTGATGTGGAAGCGCGGATGGCCGCGCGATGACGAGGAGTGATGAGACATGCGCAAGCTCTTCAAACATCCCTGGGTGAAGCCGATCGCGATCGGTGTTGGCCAACTTAGCGTGCTTGCTGCGTGGGGGTTCGGCGGCATGCAGTGGTTCCTTGAGCACTACCTGCGTTGGGGCCTCGAGCACGTGGTCGGTCTCCCGCTTTGGCAGTGCATTCCGGTCACGATGGCGTATGCGCTGCTTGGCGCGACGGTCGTATTGACGACGCTTCAGCTGCCGGCCATTGCCGCAGTGATCGTCGAGGGCACTGCACAGCGGGAGCGCTCATGATGCCGGTCGATTTTGCGATGCTGGCGCAGCAGTGTGCGCCGTCCGTGCATCCGACGACTCTGCAGGCGGTCGTCAAAACGGAATCCGGTTTCAACCCGTATGCGATCGGTGTGGTCGGCGGCCGTCTTGCGCGCCAGCCGCGTTCGCGCGATGAGGCGGTGGCAACCGCGCGTGCGCTCGAGGCGGCGGGCTGGAATTACAGCATGGGTCTCGCTCAAGTCAATCGCGCCAACCTTCGCATCTACGGGCTCACGTCCGAAACCGTGTTCGATCCGTGCGCGAATCTGCGCGCCGGCGGCGCCATCCTCGCCGACTGCTACACGCGTGCAACGGCCGGTGGCCGCGTGCCGCAAGACGCAGTGCGTGCGGCGCTCAGCTGCTACTACAGCGGCAACTTCACACGAGGCTTCAAGCGGGATTTTGGCGGTACGAGCTACGTGCAGCGCGTGGCCGCGAACGCAACAAGCGTTGGAGTCAGCGCCACAGTCGTGCCGCCGATCGCAGTTGTACCGGACGGTGCGGCACCAGATTCGCGTGGCGCAGCGCGGCCGGTGCGCCTGCGACGGGCCGACGATTCATCTACAACCGGGGCCGATCGTGGCCGCGAGACAGACCATCACCCCGCCTGGGACGCCCTGGGCGATTTTTAACGGAGCATCCGATGAAGATGAGTTTCCCCAAAACCACACTGAACCGAGTCGCGGCAACGCTGCGTCCGAGTGTCGTAGTGCCGGCGCTGGTTGACGGAGCTGCGACGCAACGCGCGAGTGCCGCCCGCCGCGTTGCGGCCGGCGTTGTCATGTCGGTAGCCGCTCACGCTGCATACGCCGGAGGCGGCTTGGCCGCGGGCACGCAAGCCGTCAGTACCTTCACGACCTGGTTTTATTCCCTGGCAGGTATCGGCGCCGGTGCCTACCTGACCTGGCAAGGCGTCCAGTGCTGGAGCAACAAGGCCGACTGGATCCACGACTTCGGCGGCGGCATCGCGAAGGTCGCGGGTGTCGGTGCGGGCCTCGTGCTTGCCGGCTGGGCATTTGGGTTGTTCGGCTGATCGCCATGGAAGACGAACGCACGCTGTATCCGTCTTACGCGGGTCTCAACCGTGTCGCGATGATTGGGGGTGTCCCGATGTTTCCGGCGCTGATCATCGGGTGCACCTCGCTGATCGCCAGCATGATTGGCGGCTTCGTGCTTGGTCCGGGCGGTCTGCTGATCGGCTCGGCCGGCGTGCCGATCTTCATGTTCTTCCGGTTCGTCTGCGAAACCGATGACCAGGCGCTGCGCCTGTTCTGGCTGGAGTTCCGCTGTTGGCTCGATCGCCGGCGCGTGTCGGTATTCGGCAAAACCTACACGCTTGCACCGATGCGTTATGGCCGTGATGTCGGCGTCTACACACGCTCGTTCGCGCGTGGCAAGGATCTAGAGCGCTTCGAGGCGCTGCGCCAAAGCCTGCTTACGCAGGTACAGGAGGATAACGATGAGTAACCGCCATACCATCCCGCACGCCGGCGGTGCCGCGAGTGTGTGGCCGGCCGAGCTGGGCCACACGATGGTCATAGTGGGCCACACGATGGTCATAGGCACCACCGGCGCGGGTAAGAGTACCAGCGCCGCGCTCTACGACATGCTGCGCCTGACCGAGACGGAGTTTGGCCTCGTTAAGGGGCAGCCCGATACCGGTGCTGCAGGAGACGAAGCATGCGCGTAACGAACGATCTGAATCGACTCGTCGCGGGTGCGGAGGATAAGCTGCCGCGCATTGGTCGCCCGGTGTCGGTGACCACGACGAGCATCGACAACGGCGGTGCGATGATGGTGCTGCGCGTGAACGGCGTGCCGTTTGAATCGGTCAGCCGCGGCGAGATCGAGGCGCGCTACGACAGTTGGAATCGTCAGCTGGCAGCGATGACGCTGGAAAAGGGCAATCGTCTGTCGCTGTGGAGCACGTTCCGCCGGCGTCGCGTGTCGTTCGGCGACGAGTACCGCTTCTACAACCCGTTCATCCAGCAGGCCGTCGACAAGTACCTGCAGCGTTTCCGTAAGCACCATCACTACGAGAACAGCTTCTACATCAGCGCGATCCTGCAGGGCGACGACCTGGACGAGTCGGTGCGTGAGCTCGAGGAACTGGGCGAGTCGTTGACGAAGTCGCTGATCGCCTACGATCCGCAGCCGCTCGAAACGTACGAGCACAACGGAATCCTGTTCTCGGAACCGTATCAGTTCATCGGCGAGCTGGTGAACGGGATCGATGAGCGCGTGCCGGTTACTCAGGCAACAGGGCGAGATCTGATTCCGACGTCGCATCTGCATTTTCATTACGACACCGTCGAGATCCGTACGGACCGATCGACTCGCTTTGCGACCTGCTACGACCTCAAGGATTTCCCGAAGGCCGGATGGGGGCAGACGAATCCGTTGCTGACGTTGCCGGTCGAATTCACGTTCACGCAGAGCTTTGGCTGTCTGAGCACCGCCGAAGCGATGGACGCGATTCAGGCACAGATCAACAACCTGGAGTCCGTCGAAGACAAGGCCACGCATCAGATCGGCGAGCTGAAGGATGCGCTCGCGCTGATCGCCGGGCGCGATCTCGCATTCGGCGACTATCACGGTGCGCTCATCGTATATGGCGACACGGCTGAATCAGCTATCAGCAACGGTGCGTATGTGACGAGCCGGGCGCTGAACGATTGCGGCTTCAAGTTCGTGAAGGCAACGGCATCGGCGCCGTACACGTATATGAGCCAGGTGCCCGGCTTCAAGACAAAGCCGCGACCGATGCCGAAGTCGACCCGCAACCTCGCGTCGTCGTTTTCGATGCATACGTATTCGGCGGGCAAGGCGCGCGGCAATCCGCTCGGTGACGGCTCGGCTCTCATGCCGGTGCAGACCGTTGCGAAGAGCTTGTTCAGCTTGAACTGCCATGCGTCGCGCCTGGACGAGAACAGCGTCGGCGAGAAGGTTGCCGGCCACACTCTGATCCTCGGCTCGACCGGCACCGGCAAGACGACGCTCGAGACGATGCTGCTGGCGTTCCTCGAGCGGTTCGACCCGAAGATCTTCGCGCTCGACCTCGACCAAGGCCTGCGGATCTTCCTCGAAGAGATGGGCGCTGTCTACTACACACTGCGCGAAGGCGAGCCGACCGGTCTTGCGCCGCTCGGCCTGCCCGATACGAAGCGCAACCGCGCGCATCTTTACGACCTGGTCGGCGCATGCTGCCGCGACGAGAACGGCAAGCTGAGCGCGGACGATCAGCGCCAGATCAAGCACGCGGTCGACACGGTCATGTCGCTGGAGAACATCGAGCACCGGACCTTCAGTCGCTTGATGGAGTCGATCCCGGATACCGGCGAAGAAAACAGCCTGTGGCTGCGTTTGAGCCAGTGGTGTCACGCAACTAACGGTCGATTCGCGTGGGCGCTGGACAACGAACCGAGCGCGCTGACCAACATCGCCGATGTACGTCGTATCGGCTTTGACGTGACGGACTTCCTGAAGAAGGGCTATGCCGCCACGGAGCCGGTGCTCGCACACCTGCTGTACCTGAAAGAGCAGATGCAGCGCAAGGGCGGCCTGCTTGCGACGGTGATCGCGGAGTTCTGGCTGCCGGCCAGCTATCCGACCACGCAGGAGCTGATCCGCAAGTCGTTGAAGACCGGCCGGAAGGCCGACGAATTTCTCATTCTGGATTCGCAGTCGCCCGAGGACGCGATCCAGTGCCCGGTGTTCGCCGAGATTCGTGACCTCACCGCGACGAAGATCTACCTGCCCAACCCGGATGCCACGCCGGACGGCTACAAGCTGCTGAACCTGACCGACCGTGAGTTCCGGACACTCAAGTCCCTGTCGAAGGAATCGCGCACGTTCCTGATCAAGCAGAGCAACCAGTCGGCGTTCGCGACGCTGGACCTGGCCGGCATGAACGACGAGATCGCGGTGCTGTCGAGCAGCCTCGACAACGTCGCTATCTGGGAGGAATGCACGCGTGACGCGCATGGCGATACGGAACTGCGCATGCAGTTGTTCCAGGCACGTCGCAAGGGCAAGCGGGACCGCAAGCCCGAGGCCGAGGCCGCACCGGCGGAGGAGGTCGAGTGACGATGAAAAGCGATATGCACCTCGGGTCAGCGGTGGGACCGGCGACTCGCGAGCAACTGGAGCTATGGGCAGCGGAGCATGACCGGATCTGGAACCGGAAAGCCAACATCGACTACGTTGTGTTGATGGTTGTCCTGCTCGGCGTCTTGGGCGCGGCTTTTGTCGGGATGACGGGAGTGCTCTCCGGCCTGACTGGCTTCATCGGGCGGGGCTTTGGCGTGCACATGTGGGAGGGTAGCAAGCCAAATTCGCTCGTTATCGGCGCCTGGCTTGTGAGCGTCGCCTTCTGTGCGCTTCTCGCCCGTTCGGCGTGGGCGCTCGTTGTGCACCGACTCGATCGACGTCGCCCGATGAATCCGTATCGTCCGATCCAAGTCACGCCGGACGATCTTCAGGAGCGCAACGCAGATTATCCCGTTGCACTTGCCTATCTCGACGCGATCCGCCATCAGCGCCGCTCGATCGTGCCGCACGACCTCGACGTTCTGGCGATGGTCCGGCAACAACGGCAGTCCGACTAAGGAGCATGACGATGAAACCGATGTTCATAAAGGCAGCCGTGGTGGTCGCGGCGATTACGGCCGGGGCCGCGGCGCATGCCCAGTTGGGCGTGGATAGCGCGAATTTGTCGGCGGCGATCGCGCAGGTCCAGGCGGAGACCAGGCGAGTCGAGGCGGAGACCGCGCGGGTCGACGTGGCGATGCAAGCGAAAGGGTTGTTGCACGCCAAAGCGGGCAACGCAAACGCGGCGGCGTCCAGCGACACGAATCAGCAAATCCTCGCCACGCTGATCGGGATCGATTCGACTCTCAAACAACTGCTCGAACTCGAACGCATGAAGGCTTCGGCCGCCACGCACTGAACTCGCCCACCTCATTGAGAGACCATCACCGTGAAAACCTTTCGCAAATTGATCGGCGCTGCAGCGATCGCTGCATTCTGCTCGACCCAGGCCGCGCACGCGCAGGGCATTCCCGTGCTCGACGCGTCGACCCTCGCGCAAGCGATCATTACCGTGCAGCAACTCAAGCAGCAATACATCACCCTCACGAATCAGTATCAGTCGATGATCGGCAATCGCGGCCTGGGTGACATCCTCAACAATCCGTCGCTGCGCAACTACCTGCCGGATGAATGGCAGTCGGTCTATGACGCGGTGAAGAACGGGCAGCTGAATGGCATCAGTGGCGCGGCCGACAGCATCCTGCGCCAAGAGGGATTGACTGCGTACACGCCGGGCCAGACGCGGCTGAATAACACCCTGGCCGCGAACAAGGCGATGGTGGAGCGCGCGTATCAGGCGTCGATCGACCGGCTGAACAACATCCAGCAGCTGATGCAGCAATCGAACCTGACGCAGGATCCGGCCGCGAAGGCAGATCTGCAGAACCGGTGGTCGGCCGAGATCTCGTCGATCAATGCGGACAAGATGCGTCTCGATCTGGCGGCAAAGCTGCAGGATGCCGAGAAGGAGTTTGCGCAGCAGGCCGCGCATCGTGACATGCAGCGTCGCCTGCATGACGAACCGATCGACCAGTAAGCCAGGAGCGCGGCCATGCAACTGACAATCTTTACCGATATGTTCAATGCGTTCGACAAGGACGTGCTGAACACGATCAGCACTGGCTCGGCCAAGATGATCTCGTTGATCAGTCCGCTGGTCGCTGCTGGCTTCAGCCTCTACGTGCTTCTCATTCTGGTGTCGTACTGGCGAGGCCATGAGAATCAGCCGATCGTGGATTTCCTGCTGAAGATGGCAGCGTGGGCCGCCGTGCTCACGGCAGGGATGAACATCAGCTACTACAGCGAATACGTAGTGCCGCTCTTCAACGGACTGGGCGACGATCTCAGCCGCGCCCTGATGGGGGGGAACGATCTCAGCAACGGCCTCGACACGCTGTTGAGTCTCTACTTCGACGCGATCAAGAGTTTGTACGAAGGGCTCAGCATTACCGACATCGGTCTCTATATCGAGGTGTCCGTGCTCGCGGCATGCATCATTTTGGTCGGTGTGCCGTTCCTTGCTATCGCCGCCGCATACATCATCCTCGCGAAATTCGCGCTGGGATTACTGCTCGCGCTCGGCCCGGCCTTCGTTGTCGCGGCGCTGTTCCCGGCTACGCGGCAGTTCTTTCAGAACTGGGTGGGACAGTGCTTGAACTACGGCATTCTCGTCGCCCTGTTCGGAGCACTCGGCGCAATCGAAGTGAGGTTCATGACATCGGTACTGCCGACGAGCTTCAGCGCGAAGGACGTCATGCTGACCTACGCCATTGAGGGAAAGATCGTCGGCGCCGGATTGGTGTTCATTGTCGTCTCTTTGAGCATGCCGTCTCTGGCCTCGCAACTGGCTGGTGGCGTTGGCATCTCGTCGATGGTCGGTAAGATCGGCAATGCGGCCAGTGCCGCCATGAAGGCGATGAAGTTGATGGGCGGGGGCCGTGGTGGAGCGTCGGCAGCGCCTAGCAACTCGCTCGGCCGCGCATGATCTTGACAACTACCAGGAGAAGGTAATGAGGGCACTTCGATTCGTGACAGCAGCAACGATGGTCATCGTGGCGCTGACGCAATCCGGTTGTGGAAAGAAAGATGGCGAGGAGTTTATTGGCAACTGGGAGAAGCTCAGCGGCCGCGGCTCGCCCGAGATGGTGATCAGCCGTAATGGCGATGGGAACGACTTCTACGTCGCGAGCAAAGTGCCGAATCTCGCCGCAGAGAGCGCGAAAGATGCGTTCAGGTTGCAGCGCTCATCGGCTCTTTATGCCGACGGGAAACTGATGATGATGGCCGGCGTGCCCGTAGCGCTGACGATCGATAAGTCATCGGGGCACCTCGTGGCGTCTGGTGCCGAATACCAGAAGAAGGGCAATTAACAACGGCTTGTCCGCCAGCTTGTGCGTTTCTGGTACGAGCTGGCGAACCAACCATAGGAGCGAAACATGAAATTCATCGTCGTGCTTTGCAGCGCCATCCTGCTTGCGGCGTGCTCGTCGGTGCCAAAGCCGACGCAACCGAGCGGGCCGTGGATGCCCGTGAACCATACGACACTGGGGAACGCACAATGAAGTGGCCAAAGAAAAAATCGACTGAGGTGCAGGGCATGTCGGCCGCGGTCGTGGTCGATGGCAATTACGCGGCCATGCTGCAGAATCTCGCGACCAAGCTTGACGAAGCCGATCCGCGCGAAATGGCGCGCACGTATTTCAAGCAGGCGCTCGCATTCGAGAAGTCGAAGCAGAGCATGCAGGAAAACATGACGAAGATCGCGTGGCGCGTCGCGGGCGGTGCCATGTTCGTCGCGCTTGCTTCAATTCTTGGTTCAGCTGCTTTAGTACAACTAAAGAGACCGACGCCGCCGGTAATCATCAAAGACAACACCGCGACGGGTGATGTGCAGGTGATCGACGTTGCGCGTAGTGGCTCGGTGACGTTCGGCGAACTCGAGGTGCGCAAGGCGCTGCGCGACTACGTGAAACTGCGTGAAGGCTACGACTGGTACACGATCCAGGATGCGTACGACACCGTGACGTTGATGAACTCGCCACGCGAGCAGACGCTGTACGCAGCGCTTTACGGCCGCAAAAACTCGCCGTTGAACGTGCTTCAGGACAAGTACCGGGTGATTGCTCAACCGGGTGCGATTACGTTCGTCGGGACGACTGCGCAGGTTTTCTTCTCGAAGAAAACCATTTCGCTGTCGACGCAGGGTGGTGCTGCGCCTCAGCCCCCCAAGACCGAATACTGGGTCGCGACGATCACGTACGAGGTCGGCGATCTGCCGACTAAGAGCAATGAACAAGTGCTGAACCCGATCGGATTCCGCGTCACCAGTTACTCGGTCGACCGCGACTGGACACGTAATGCACCGGACGGCGCAGCAATGATTCCGTCGGCTGCGACGTCGCCTGAATCGGCGCCGGCGAACACGCAAGGAGGGGCCAGCCGATGAATGCTCAATTCCGGAAAGCGGTAGCTATGACGTCGGTCGCCGCCGCCATTGCGCTAGCGATGGCTCAGTCGGCTGTCGCCCAGGTCGTGCCGGGTGCGTGCGGTAGCGACCCGCACATCGTTTGCGCGATGTATGACCCGACCGAGAGCTATCAGATCGCCTATCGCCCAGGTGAAGCGACCGTCATCGAGTTTGAAAAGGGCGAAAAACTCGACGGCGGTGGCATGGGTGACGGGAAGGCGTGGACTGCTGGCCCCGCCGGCAACGGCTTTTTCTTCAAACCGAAAGCCGTGAAGGCGGGCACGAACCTGATTCTGCTGACGAACAAGCGTCGTTACGTGCTGAAACTGGTTCCGGTAGCCAAGCACGACGAGGCGGTTTGGTCGGTGACATTCAATTACCCGGATACGCGCGCGAAGGCGTCGGCGGCCGCTGCAGCGCGTTCGATCGAAGCGCGCGCGCTGCTCGAGCAGACCGGCAACGCGGCATCGACCAGCAATTCCGACTATGACATGCAGGGCGACACGGCGCTGGCCCCGACCGCTCTGTGGGATGACGGTCGATTCACGTATTTCGAATTCAAGACGAGCCGCGACCTGCCGAAGATCTACCGCGTATACGACGACGGCTCGGAAGGTCTGGTCAATCCTGACGACGTGCGCGGACCGGTGCTCGTCGTCCACGACACCGCACGTCGATTCAACCTGCGCCTGAACGACGCCGTGCTGGGTATCCGTAACAACGCATATCGACCAGACGGCCAGCTGAATCCGTCGGGCACCACGATTCCCGGCACGGCGCGGCTCGTGAAACACAAGGAGGCGAGCGGTGAATAACGACATCAACCAGAATTCCGTTCCGGCGCCGGTGGAGCCGACCGGTATCGGCGAGCGTGGTGTGCCGGGCGTGGGGCGCACGAAGCGCAAGAGCCCGTTCCGGCTGCTGCCGATTGTGATCGGACTCGTGCTGATTCTCATCTTCGGTGCGGTCGCGGTCGGTGTGGCGATCAAGCGGTGGACGGCCCAGCACCATGCGGAGTCGGAGGCCGCGAAGGTTGAGGCGGCGAAGGACAAGCCGTCCGACGATCGCCATGATTTCGCGGGTGACCAGGCGAGGATCAGAAAGCAGCAGGCCGAGGAAGCTGCGGCTGCTGCCGCAGCGAGCGAAGCACTCGCGAAGCCGGCGCATGCCGATGCTGCCAGCGCCGCATCTGTACCTGCGACCACCGGGGCCGGCGGCACAGGTGCGGCGGTGCCGGCCAGTGCGGTCGAGACGCCCGCGATGCGCAAACTCGATGGCGACGTAGTGCTGAAGTTCGACGACCAGAAGACGCCCGGTGGGACGAACGCCCTCGGTGGCGGCGGTCCGAAGGTCGAATACGCGAAGGATGGCCTGGACGCGAAGTTTCGCGCGTCGAAGCTCGACACGGTCAAGGCTGAGCTGATGCCGCCCCGTGACATGCTCCTGATTGCAGGGACCACGATCCCGTGTGTGCAGAACTCGAAGATCGTCACCGACTATCCAGGTATGACGACGTGCGCCGTGTCGAAGGACGTGTACTCGGCGAACGGCAAGGTGCTGCTGATCGAGCGCGGGTCGGAGGTGCTGGGCGAGCAAAGACAGGCGTTGATGCAAGGTCAGGCCCGGATCTTCGTGATCTGGACGCGCCTGACGACACCTGCAGGCGTGAAGGTCCAGCTCGATTCGCCAGCGGCAGATGTGCTGGGCGGCAGCGGCTTGCCAGCCTACGTCGACACGCATTTCTGGACTCGCTTCGGTGGGGCATTGATGGTCAGTCTGATCGGCGACGCCGGCCAGGCTCTGTCGAGTCTCGCGTCGAATTCAGGTAGCGGCGATAACCGAATCCAGTTCAACAACACGTCGAGCGCAGGTGAATCGGTGGCGGCCGAAACGCTGAAGAACACGATCAACGTGCCACCGACGGCGTACTCGAAGTACGGATCGGCGACGACGATTTTCGTTGCGCGTGACGTCGACTTCTCCGACGTGTACGAGCTGGCAACGCCCTGACTCGGACCGACATCCCTTCATCGGAGTGCTCATGAACATGCGATACGACGACAGCGTCACGGTACGCAGTCACCTCAAGACTCTCGGTATCGACGAGTGGCTGAAGCGACCTGGCGTAACCGAGTTCGCGATAAACCGGCCCTTCGAAGGCTGGACGGAGACGCGCGACGGTTGGCAGCGACATGAATTGCCGAATGCGTCGTTGGAGGCGCTGCTCCAGTTTGCGCCGGCGCTTGCGATCTACAACAAGGCGAAGCCTCCGCTTTCTCCGGCAGAGCCGGAAAAGCCGGTGCGCCTGCCTGACGGCGAGCGTGGTCAGATCGTGATCCCGCCGGCGTGTGAACTTGGCACGGTGTCGCTGACGATGCGTGTGCCGAGCGCAACCCGGTTCGCAGTTTCGGAGTTGGTGGCGAGCGGGTTTTCGTCGAAGTTTCGCGATGTTGTCGGGCATGCGGTCGATGTCGCGGCCGCCAAGTTGGACACAGGCGATGTCGACGTGAAGAGCGCGACTCCCGTGTTCAATCCGGCGCAGGCGCTCGCGGCCCCGGCCGTCGTCACCCTGCAGCGCTTCGAGGTTGCAATGCTCGATGCGCTTGCAAATCGCGACGTCGAGCGCTTCCTGACGCTGGCAATCCTCAACCGCTTGAACATCGTGCTCGTTGGCGGCACGGGATCCGGCAAAACCACGGTCACGAAGGCACTCGCTGACCTGGTGCCGCCGGAGACACGTGTTGCGACGATCGAGGACACGCACGAGTTGCCGCTTCCGTACCACCCGAACCACGTGCATTTGTTCTACAGCGAATCGCTGCCGGCGCGGCGCATCGTGAAGGCGACATTGCGGATGAAATTCGACCGCGTGTTCCTCGCCGAGCTGCGTGGCGACGAGACCTGGGACTACCTAACCCTGCTGAACACCGGCCACCAGGGCGGGATCACGACCGTGCACGCGAACGATGCGATTGCCGCGCTGTCGCGAATCGCCACGCTTGTGAAGCAGAGCCCGGTCGGCCAGACGCTGACGTGGGATCACCTGATGCGCGAGGTGAAAACCACGATCGACGTCGTGCTTTACATGGAAAACAAGCAACTCAAGGAAATCTACTTCGATCCGATCACGAAGTGGAAGCTGCTGCGGGGTCTGGCATGAACGCGCGACCGAACGAGCTTGGAATCATGGCGCGCGACGCCGGCGCCGATGCGGTTGCGACCGAACGGCCACCGCATGCGGCCGCTGACTGGCTGGCCCAGCAGATCCCCGCGTTTTGTGATGCGACGGACGCGTTGCCGCCGCAGGCGATGCTGGCGCAGGAATTGGGCGTTAGCCGCGCACTGCTGCGCGAAGCGGTGAGCCAGCTGGTCGCGCGCGGCGTGGTCGACGTGCGCACAAAGGTTGGCTCTCGCGTGGTCGACGAGCGGCAATGGCAGATCGTCGATCGGCATGTCGTTAGCTGGCGGCTGGCGCGCGGGACGGATCCGGCTTTTGCGGCCGACATTGCGGCGATCCGCCGCGTGCTTGAGCCCATCGCGGCCGCCGATGCGGCGCTGTATGCCACGCCGGAGCAACGTGGGAGCATCACGGTCGCGTGTGCGATGCGGCTGGGCGCCGCCACGCAAACGGAATATGCGAGCGCGCGCCAGGGCCTGCACGTGGCGATCCTGTCCGCCAGCTCGAATCAGATCCTGCAGCAGTTGACGTGCCTCGTGCCGTTGCCCGGTCTAGCGGTGGATGGAGAGGCCAGCGCACCGGCGATTCCGGATGGCGAGCGCCAGGCCCTTGCGCTGCTCGAGGCAGCGATCCGACAGGGCGATGCCAGTGCTGCGCGCGCGGGTATTGAACGACTCAACACATGGGATCTATCCCGTTCGAACGGAGGGGATGCCGATGCGTAATACGCAAACCGTGAATTCGGATGGCGCGCTGCTGTCGACGGTGCGGCAACCGGTGATTGATCCCGACGTATGGCTCTGGGCGCAAACGTGCGCTTGGGCGCAAATCGCCGGGCTGGCCCGGAAGCTGGCGATCGGCCCCGACGCAACGATGCGGGACCAGCTTCGCGACGCGATCGTGCGGCTGACGCACGTGCATCGCGAGTTGGCCAGCATGGGCCAGCCGACGGCGCTCATGCACTGTTCCGTGTTTATGCCCGGCCAGATCGAGTTCGCTTTCTATGCGCTGGCGCCCAACGGGCGAGTCGCACTGTGCGTCGACGGGGCCGAGGGCCGGGTCTATCGCTTCGACGTTTGCTCGCCTGTTCTGCACGAGACCTTGGCGCCGTTGCTCGCGTCAACGGCTGACACGCAGGGAGCATCACGATGAAAAGTCGTCTGATCGTGGCCGTAATCCTGAGCGTGTTCAGCGGCGCAGCCGCGTTCGGCGCTGGCCGTCTCCTCCATCTCGACGCGATGACCGATCCAGCCGAAATCGCCGCCGTGACCGGGCTGATCCTGGCGCTGTGCATGCTGTGGGGAACATGTGCGAGCGCCGTGCTCCTAAAAACGGCGACGACGTTCGATCGCGTCGTTGCGGGCGGCCTGTTTGCGCTGGTGGCGTTGACGGGGCTGGCCGTGGCTGGCCAGTTCGCCGGCGCAACGCTGTTCGCCAAGATGGAGAAGTTACCGGATTCGGCGATCGGGCTTTGGACGCTGCGCGATTACTGGCACTTTTACGGGGACATACAAGGCGTGAAGCGTTCCCTGCAAATTGCCACGGCGGCCTCGATCCTTGTGCCGCTTGTCCCGGTCGCTGCGGTGATCGCGGCGCTGGTGATGAAGCCGAAGCGCGACCTGCACGGCGACGCCCGCTTTGCCTACAGCTACGAAATCCGCCGCTATGGCCTGCTCGACGAGGCGAACGGCCGCACACGTCAGAAAGCTGATTACCGCGATCCGACGATTATCGTCGGCCGGTACAAGGGCAAATACCTGACGTTTCGCGGAACTGAGTTCGTGATGGTTGCCGCAAAAACGCGCTCACGGAAAGGTGTGGCCATTGTGATCCCGAATCTTCTCACCTATTCGGATTCGGTGGTCGTGCTCGACGTGAAGGGCGAGAACTTCGACCTGACGTCTCGTTTTCGGCAGTCCTGCGGGCAGAAGGTATTCCGCTGGGCACCATTCGATCAGGCTGGCTACACACACCGCTGGAACCCGCTGTTCAAGATCGCGAAGAGCCCCGCCTTCGTGCGCGTCGGCCGCCTGCAGGCGATCGCTGCGCGCCTGTATCACACGGCGGATGCGCGCAACAAGTTCTTCTACGAACAGGCGGCAGACCTGTTCATGGGGCTTGCGTTGTATCAGATGGAAATGACCGGCGACTGCACGTTCGGGCAGGTGCTGCGACTCGCCACCACGCCAGATAAGAAGGTGCGCGAACATCTGACGGAGTTGATGCAGCATGAGCCGCAGAAGGGCGTGCCGTTGTCGGGAGACTGCCTTGGCGCACTCTCGCGCGTGCTGGCGTCGCCGGACGAGACGATGCTGAACATCGTCGCGACGTTCAACGCGGGCCTCCGTCTCTTCAGCAACCCGATTGTCGACCAGGCGACGAGCGCGTGTGATTTCGAGCTCGACCGCGTGCGTCGCGAGTTGATGTCGATCTACGTCGTGATGCCCGTGCGCGAACTTGCGGTCGCAAGCCTGCTCGGCAATCTGTTCTACACGCAATGGATCGAGGACAACCTCGACGTGTTGCCGGGCGAGGATCCGACCATCAAGTATCAGTGCCTGGGTGTCGGTGACGAGTTCACCGCGCTCGGCCGGATCGAGGTGCTCGACAAGGGCAATGCGTTCATCGCGGGTTACTGGATTCGTCTGCTCACGATCCTGCAGTCGAAGGCGCAGCTGGAGCCGAGCGAGCTGTACGGCCCGGCCGGCGCCCGCACGCTGATCACCAACCACGCCGTGCTGGTCGCGTATGCACCGGGCAACCAGCAGGATGCAAAGGAACTGTCGGAGACGCTCGGTACGTTCACCGAAAAAGCGACGTCCAAGAGTCGCAATCACGGCCGTAACACGTCGACCGGCACGAACACGTCGGATCAGGGCCGGGCGCTGATGTTCGACCAGGAATTGAAGCGCATGGAAATTCACGAGGAGATCGTGCTCGGCTTTCAGCGGCCGATCCTGTGCGAGAAGGCGACCTATTACGAGGACGACCTGTTCATCGACCGCATGCGCTCGGTCAGTCCGATGCTCGCGGCAATCGACAAGCGTCTGCCGACCGAAGAAGAGATCAAGGCGGCCTGGCGTGCCGGCGAGCTGCGCGCTACTGGCATCCCAACCCACAACCCCGAGTCGTACCACGCGGTGCTTTCTGCGAAGGCCGCCGGCGAGATCCGCCTCGCGCGGCAAGCCGGCGCGAAGCCGCTGACCGCGGCTGAGCTGCTGGCGCTCGATCAGCAGAAGCCGGGGCCGCTGGCGACGGACATGGCGCTGGCCGGCTTCGAGGCCGATTTGGCCGAACTCGGCATGCTGGTGCGCGACGACGTGCGCGAAATGCTGGCAGGCATTCGGTTCGATTTCAACGTGGCAGCGGCGGATGTTGCTGTCGATTCTCAGATTGAGCCGGCAGCGCGGGCGGACAACGAAGTGAAGGAGGTGGCGCATGGCTGACGAGAAAAACCCGAAACGCGAACGGACATATCTGGAAGTGCCGTTCAAGGAAAAAGACGCAGCGAACGAGCTGGGTGCGAAGTTCGACCGCCGCTCGAAGAAGTGGTACGTGCCGGGCGGCACTGACGTCGCGCGGTTCGCACGCTGGATGCCTGCGCCGGAAGCGAAGGCCGGAGAGCGGCCCGCTGACGTCGCGCGTGCGGTGGAATCGGATACCAACGAATACGGCAGCGACGCCGATTTCGAGCGCGAGGCTGTTCGCCTGAGCGACTTGATGGGGCAGCCGATAGAAGAGGCACGCGAGTTCGTCCGGGAATCGGTGCGTGGCGCCGAGGAGCGGGCCGCGTTGCAAGCCCGGGACCAGATTCAGAGCCAAGGCGGTTCCGCATTCGATGCGATCGACGCCGTGCGCACGGCGGTGCGCCAGGCGCGGAATCAGTATTTTGCGGACCGTCAGCACCTGTATGCGCCGGCGCGGAGCGCGCAGCAATCGGAGGCTTCGGCCGGGGGTGCCGCTCGGCGCGGTCCGCGCCAAGCGCCGGCCCGGCGTGTTCGCCCGAAGCTCGACGATGCGGCGCTTGGCCGCCGCTACCGCGAAATGATTCAGTCGATCGCCACGACGGTCACGCTTCGCGGCGATGAAGTGAACCGCACGCTCGCGCTCGAGCATCGGCTCGAGTCGATTCATCGCGACGCGTGGCGCAAGTCCAACGACTCCGCTGCCGGGGATCGCGCGATCGGCGAGCAGATCCGCACTCGCACGGGCTTTGCAGCAGACGAGCTGCCGCCGCTGGCGGCCGAGGCGCTGAGCAAGCTTCGCGATGAAGCCGAGTTGAGCCCGATCGAGGTGGAAGAGCGTACGCCCGTGCGCGATGTGACGGAATCCGACCCGATGGACGATGAACAGCCGGTCGATCCGATCATGGGCGAGCCATCGCATGCGCACCGTCATCGCGATCCGGAACGCGACGACGGTATTGCGACGTTCGCGGACATCGCCGAAGCGTTCGAGCTCGATGAGGTGATGCGGGAGCGCGCGGCCGAAGCAGGCCCGGCGACAGGCGAACTGGGGCCGGTTTCGCAATCGGACGGCGAGACCGTCACGTTTGCTGATGTTGGCGAGGCTGCGGCGGCTGACACCGCGCCGGGCGATCGCACGCCGTTGCCGGCAGAGCCGGTCGTCGCGCAGCCGGCGCCGGCGGTCACGTCGGAGGGCAGCACAGTCACGTTCGCAGGCGTGACCGATTCAACGCCGATCGACGATGCGATGCGTAGCCGCGGACTGACGGCCGACGTGGTGTCCGTGACCCAAGACACCGCGCGATCGACAGTTGGCGCGACGGTGGCGAACGAGCCGGACGTCCAGCCGGGCCAGGCAGTCAACGACAAGTCCATGAATGTGTCGGTCCAGCCTGGCCAGGTCGACACCCAGATCAAGCGCACGCAGTCGGACGCCAGAAACGAGCCGGACGCGAAAAACCCGGTCAACGATCCGTTGCGGCCGGAGCTCGACACGGTGTCGCCGCAAGACCTGCAGCGCGTCGGCGCAGTGCGCGCCAGCGAGCGCGCGGCGGCCGAAACGCTGCTGCGCGAGCAGAGCAAGCCCATGCCGAAGGCGGAGGATGTTGCCGCCGGCGCGCCGGCGGCCACGGTCGACGTCGACGCTGGCGAGAACCAGATCGAAGTCGATCCGTCCTTGCGCAAGCCGATTACGACGAGAGACGGCTACACGATCCCGCCGCAGATCGCATCTCGCTACATGGTGAAGGAAGGGCGGTTCTGGAAGCTGGACGGCATGGAGGCAAAGCCGGGAAGCGAGCCGACGACGAAGCCACATTTCGAGGACGTCGGCTCGCGCCTGAAAACCCAGCAGAACGATCGGGGGACGATCGCCGACATGCTGGCCGTGATGAAGGCGAAGAACATCGATTCGATCACGGTGAAGGGCAGTGAGACGTTCCGGCGCAACGCATGGATCGAGGCATCGCTCGACGGCGGCATCGAGGTCAAGAACTTCAAGCCGAAGGAAGCGGACTTCGCGTTGCTCGAGGCGGCGAAGCGCGAACGCGCGGCGCTCACGATCAAGTCCGGCACGTCACCCGAGCCGACCGTCAGCCCGAAAGCAGACGCGACACCGAAGGTTGAAACCGCGCCTGCCACTCCGGCGACGCCGGCGCGAGCCACCGTGACTGATACGCCGAAGGTTGCGCAATCGCAGGAGGCTGCGGCCAAGCCGGCAGACTCGCTGTCCGGCGAATTACTCGAGCACGGTAGTGCGCGGTACCAGCACCAGAAAGACGCGTCGTACTCCTATTTCGTGCGGTACCGGGACGATGCTGGCGTCGAGCAGACGGTCTGGGGCGTCGATCTCAAACGGGCGATGGAGGTTTCTGGCGCGAAAGTCGGTGATGCCATTTCGCTCAAAAACCTTGGCGAGACACCCGTCACAGTTCAAGCGCCTGTGCGTGATGAAGCGGGCAAGGTGATCGGCACGGAGCCCAAGGACGCTATCCGTAACGCGTGGGAAGTGACGCGCACGACGCCTGAACCGGCACCAGCGGAATCCAAGGCGCCCGAGCGCGAGTCGTTGACCGTCGCGCAGATGCGCGAGCAGCTGAGCAAGGTCATCGAAAAGATGCCCGCCCGGCAGCGCTCCGAAGTGCTGAACCGATTCGACGCGCGGATGCAAGCCGGCACCGAAGTCGAAGCACGTATTGCGCGTGGCGAGCTGAGCCGCGATGCGGGTGCGGCCGAGATCGACAAGCGTGCGGCCGAGCTGCATGCGGCATGGACGGCACCAAAGGCCGCGCCGACCACGAACCCGTCGAACGGCCCGAAACAGGAACAGCAACCGACCCGTGGCCAAACGCCGAGCGTGATGTGAGCGCCGGGTCGCACCTATCTACACGAGGAATCTGAAATGAGTTTGAGCTTTGCAACCGTGAACTGCACCGGCAACGTCGGTAAAACCACCGTGACGCGCGAGCTGCTGGCGCCTCGGCTGCCGCATATGTCGGTGCGTCAGATCGAGTCGATCAACACCGACGACTCGGCCGGCCCGAAGGTCGAAGTGATGATTGCGGCGCGCTTCGACGAGCTGCACGAGGAATTGATGCGCGGCCGCGAACTGCTTGTCGATATTGGCGCATCGAACGTCGAGGAATATCTGAACCGCCTCGATTCGTCCGAAGGTGCGCAAGAGGACTATGCGTGCTTCATCGTGCCGGTCGAGCCGGAAAGCAAGCAGCTGAAGGACACGATCAAGACGATCAACATGCTCGCGGATCTCGGTGTGGAGCCCGAGCGGATCCGCGTGCTGCTGAACAAGGTCGAGCTGGTCAAGAGTGAGGCGCGCGAAATCACGCTGCGTCGTCACTTCGGGCAGCTGTTCGAGTTGCACGAGCGGATGGGGTCGTTCGTGCTGAACGAGGATGCGCTTGTGCCGAAGAACGACGTGTTCACGCTTGCGGCGGCGGCCGGCCGCACGATTCACGACATCGCAACGGACGGCGTTGACTACAAGGCGCAGCTGGTCGCCGCAAAGACAGGCGCGGAGAAAGATCGCCTCGTGAAACTGGTCAGCCTGAAGCGTAAGGCGCTGTCGATCGAGCCGTTACTCGACAGCGCGTTCAACGCGCTGCTGGCGGGAGTCGTTGCATGAGCGACCAGACGCCGCAATCGGATCGCGCTGACAAGGCCTCGGAGCGTCTTGGCCAGGTGCTCGCCACGATGCCGGCGTCGAACGAGCTGGCGGTGCTGACCGAGATCTTGATCGAGCAGATGAAGGTCGTGGACGCGCAGCACCACGTCGTCGCGCTGATGGAGTCCACCGACCAGAAACTAACCGCGACGGTGCAAGCGGTGCGCGAAGAGAACGCCCAGTTGACGAAGCTGGTCACGCAGGCGCGGCAGGCCTTCGTCGGTGAAGTCGCCGCGAAGGCGGCCGACCAGGCACGTCGAGCGGCGGCCGCGGAAGTCGTCGACGCGCTCGCCCAGCTGCGCGTCGCGGTCGAATCGCACGATCGCACGGCCCGTCACATTGCGTCTGGGCGCTCCGTTCGTTCGCCGCTCGAGGCGCTTGGCTCTTTCGCCGGGCAGATCGCCGCCGCGTTTTGCGCAGGCGCGGCGCTCGTGTGGGCGGCCGGCCATTTTTTCGGCATCTAGTCCCCAATACCACCATGTCGAATCATCGAATCCTTCGCGCTGTCACGCTTGCCTGTCTGCTCGTCGTCGCAAATTCGGCACACGCGTTCGATCTCACTGCCCCATGGTCGTCGATGACGAGCCGGCCAGCAGCGGACGGTCGAACCTGCAGTTCGGAAGTCGGATTTTCGCCGGAAGGCAGCGCAGCACGTCTCGTCGCCGACGTCCTCGATCGTGCCCATTCACGCGTGCACCTGGCCGCCTATACGTTCACGTCGCCCGACATCGTGCGGCGGTTGATCGCGGCGAAGCGCCGCGGCGTCGACGTCGCCGTGATCGCCGATGCGAAGGAAAACACGGGCGGCCGCGGTGCCCGATCCGGCCAGGCTGCGCTGAATCTACTCGTCGAAGCCGGCATTCCCGTTCGCACGGTGTCGGCATACGCGATCCATCACGACAAGTACATCGTGGCCGACAGCGAAACGGTCGAGACGGGGTCATACAACTACAGCACCGCTGCTGCGCGTCGCAATAGCGAGAACGCGGTGGTGATTGCCAATTGCCCGTCGCTCGCTGGTGCGTACGAGACTCACTGGCAAAGCCGGTGGTCGCAGGGCGAGCCGTATCGCTCGTCGTATTGAGACGCGAACTGTAGACCGGTGAGCGAACGATGAGCAATGACGATCTCAATGTACTGACCGAACCGAAGCGCCGCGGCCGCAGGAAGGCTCAGTCGGCGCTCGGCAAGCCGGTCAGCACGCGGCTCACGGAAGAACAGTGGCAGATCTTCAACGACAAGGTCGAGCGCTCGGGCATGAGTTCATCCGAATTCCTGCGCGACTGCATCCTCACGAACCGCACGCAGATCGTCGAGCGGCCGCGGGTGACCGTCGAGCGCCAGCGGATCATGTACGTGATCAACAAGACCGGCAACAACCTCAACCAGCTGGCCCACGTGGCGAACACGGCGCGCGTGTCCGGCCACCTGTCCGAATCCACGTTCGCCGCGCTGGTCGACGAGCTGGAAATGATTACGCAACTACTGAAGGCGCACCTCCATCGTGTTGATTAGGGTGTCCGGCCGCCACGACGGCGTCAAACAGTACCTCGAGGAAGGCCGCAAGGTCGGCCGAGAACTCGATCGCGATGACCTAGACGAGCGGGGCGTGCTCGTCGGCGATCTCGACCTGACCGACGCGGTGATTCAGTCGATCGACGCACCGCCGAAGGTTGAGCGCTACCTGTCGATCACCCTGTCGTTCAAAGAGGATCACGTCGATCGCGAAACGCTGTTTCATATCGCCCGCGATTTCGAAGCGTTCGCGATGCACGCGTACCGTCCGGACGAATACAGCTTCTACGCCGAGGCGCACTTGCCGCGCGTCAAGAGCTATGTCGACCAGGCGACCGGCGAGTTGGTGGAGCGCAAGCCGCACATCCATATCGTGATTCCGAAGCTGAACCTGATTTCGGGCCATACGCTGCGCCCGTTCGGCTTCGACAAGCACAACACGCATTTCATCGACGCGTTCCAGGAACACACGAACGCGAAGTACGGGCTCGCGAGCCCGAAGGACAATCGCCGTACGCTGCTGACTGACGCGTCGGAAATGATCAGCCGCTATCGCGGCGATCTGTTTCGCGCGAACAGTCGCGAGCTGAAGGAGCAGATCCTCGACGCAGTGCTTGATCGCCAGATCGAGAGCCATGACGACTTCATGGCGCTGTTGCACGAGCACGGTGCCGTGCGCATGCGGAACGCCGGCCGCGACGACTCGTATCCGAACGTGAAGCCGGCCGGCGCCGAGAAGGGCGTGAACCTGAAGGAATACGTGTTCACGCCCGCATTCATCGAACTGCCGACCGCCGAGAAACTGCAGGCGCTGTCGGCCGACGCTGCGGACCAGTACGAGGATGGCGTCGCGCCGCGCCGCACGCCGGACGAAGTCACGGCGTTGCTCGATGAATGGTACGCGTCGCGCGCGCGCGAATTGAAATACCTCAATAGCGGTAGCCGCCAGTACCAGCGCTACCAGGAATCGTCCCCCCACGACCGCCAGCTGATGCTCGCGGAACTCGAACGCGGCTTTTACGCACAACACCTAAAGGCACATCATGACCGAGCAGACGACACCCTCCCAGGCCTCGAAGGACATCTTCGACGAAATGGAAGCGCATTTGAATACGGCACCCAGCCGTCCGACGCCTTCGACGAGCTTGGCGCAGGCGCACGAGAACTCGACGTCGATGCCTCCGAGTGGGAGCCCGGCTGGAGCGCCGGCGACGCGCCAGGGCGCTTCGCCGATGGATACGACGACCTCGATGCACAGTTTGACTTTGTCCCAGCTGAGTCGAGCCCGGCGGCCGAACCCTTCGACCGTCTGCGAAACGTGCCCGGCCGCCCTGTGGACGGCATCGGAAGTGGATCTGCAGTGCTACTGCCGGATCATGCGCTTCACCAGCTGGAGCCAGATGGCGCCGTATCCACGGACGGCATGCGATGGCATCCAGATCGCGATGGAGAGCCTGCAGCGCAACGAGTAAGCGGCCCGACGCCGGGCGAGCTGGATGCCTATCACCGCGCGCTCGAGGCGCATTACGCATTCGGCGACCCGTTCGACAAGCTGCCCCCGATGCGGCCGCCGGCGATGCAGGTGCCCACCGGCATGTCGCCGCCCGATTGGTTTTCCGATCGCCGGCCGGATCCGTTTCTCGATCCATACGACGTGCCGTTCTATCTCGATGCCGCCCGGCCGATCGCGCCGCGCTCGCCCGAGATCCCGGCCGACGTGGCGCCCTATCGCTCGCGCCGTTCACGGGCGGGCGACGACGCATTCAACACGCCGCGCCACACCGGCCGCGTGTCTGACAACGTCTTGTCGCAGCTGGCGCGCGATCGCCGCCAGCGCGACGACGTCGCGGGCCAGGACGGCGAGTTTCGCGCGATCCGCCAGGGTCTCGATGCGCGCCGGCTGCTGGCCGAGCTGTCGCACACGCATGGCGTGCGGCCGGCCAAATACACGGTGTTCACCGGCCGCGACGGCGCCGATCGCATTCGCGCGGGCAAGCGCGCGCTGAACGTGTCGGACTTCCTGACGAAAGAGCTGAATCTGTCGTGGCGCGAGGCCGCGCCGATGTTGCGCGCGATGTATCAGCGCCAGCAGGCGGGCGAGCCGATTCCCGCGCCACGCGAGCTGCCGCGCGCAGCGCTCTGGCGCGAGTATTCCATCGCGCGCGAGGCGCATGTCGCCGCGCGCAGCGACGCGTGGCTTGCGCAGCGCGCCAGCGAACAGCAGCGACGCGGCGAGATCCGAACTGCCTTCGAGACAAAGCGGACCGCCATCAAGCAAGACGTGCGACTCTCGCCGGCGGACCGGCGCGCGGCGACGTCGCTGGCACGCGCCGAGCAACTGGGCCGTGACGACGCGCTGCGCGAGTCGATCGCGCTCGAACGGGCGTCGCTCAAGGCGCAGTTCGGCCCTGCAGGGGGTCCGAGCGTTTCCGACTGGTTGCGCACCCGTGCCGAGCAAGGCGACGAGCGGGCGCTCGAGGAGCTGCGCCGAACTGCTGGACTCGATCGGTCGTCGGCCGACGTCGACGTCGGTGACGAAGCGTTCAACGTAATTCGACCGAACACGCCTCGGTCGCACGACCACGACGAACACAACGCGATCATTTTCCGGTCGCCCGCTCTGTCCTGGTCGGTCAACGAGCGCGGCCACGTGACCTACCGGCGCGACGGCCGCGACGTCGTGCGCGATCGCGGCAACAGCGTGCAGGTTCTGCAGGCCGACCGGTCTGCGATCGAGACCGGGCTGCGGCTCGCCCAAAGCAAGTTCGGCCGCACGCTCGAGCTCGCCGGCGATGACGCTCACCAGTTGGCAGCCGCCAAGGTCGCCGTTGATGCCGGATTGCGCGTGCTGTTCAGCGACGCGCGGCTGAATCGCGCGATGGACGACTATCGCCATACGCGAGTCGACCAGCATGTGCGCGACGTCCTTGGCACGCCTGGTGCCGGCGCGCCGGCAAATCCGCAGCCGCGTCCAGTGCGACCGGCGCCGGACCAGCCTACGCCTTCCGACAACAGCAAGCCGACCCTCTGATGCACGATCACGATCGGCCGCAACCCGTAAGCGCCCACACCGCCACCGCACCGCTCGATGCCGAGCCGGTGCCATCGCACGCGCCCGCTCGGCGCGGCGGCCGCCCGCGCATCCTGACTGAGATGCAGAACCGTCTCGATGCGTACCTGAACGATCCCGACCAACACTTGCCGACCCTCAACGCAGCGAACGGCACCGATCGTCAACAGCGCCTCGAGCGTCGCATCGCCTGCGTGCAGCTGCTGCGCGCGATGCTCAAATATCTCGACCTGGCCAGCCTACGCGTCGGCATTCCGCAGCGCGACGGCGGCTTCATGAGCGTCACAATGCCGTTCCTGGCCAAGCACGTGTGCCTGCCCGTGCGTCGGGCCGAGCGCGCGATGCGCGATCTGCTGCATGCCGGCCTCGTGACGGCTCAGCAGCGCGCCGAGCGAACGGAAGACGGCGGCTATCGTGGTCTGGCGTCACTTCGCCAGCTGCCGGCGGCGTTGTTCGGCGCATTCGGCATGTCGAAATGGCTGCGCCATGAGCGCAGCAAGGCTGTGATGCGACGCTATCGTGCCGCGGCCGCAGCCGCTAAAACTGAGCGCGAACTGCTGCGCGACAGCCGCGCCGAGGCGCAGGCCTCGCTCGCGTTCAGCGGAATCGCGCAACGCCTGCAGCGTCGCCGCACCGCTCGCGCGCCGTCGGCCGCCGACACGTCGGCGGTGGCCACCGACCGCAGCGAGGCGATCGCTCGCCGCATCGGCATACTGAAAGCCCTTCATCCCGACTGGGATCGCGAACGCTGCTACGACGTCGCCTGCAGCGAACTCGAATAGGGCGCGCGTCCCTCCCATCACGAACCATTCCGGCACCGCGGCGCTGACAAGCAGCCGCGCGCCCGCGTTTGCTCGTGCGCACGGCACTGCGGATATCGCGCACGCTGAGCGGCGTTAAACGCCCGCAAACGGCCTTCTGGCACCCACTTATCCACAGGTCCCTGCTTTGTGCAGTTGCGCCGGCGTGCCGGCAGCCGTTTAGCTGTCGGGATGAATAGCCCTTAATTGTCGGACCTTAATCAGCGCATTTTTATCAGTACGGCAGGAAGTCAAATCCACGCCCCCACGCCTACGGCGCGGGGGCCTAAACGGCGCTGCGCGCCTTGACGGCCCCCGAGGCGGTGCATCAAGCGCCAGGCGGGCGTGGGCGCAGCGCGGCCCGGGGTACTTCGCGCGATCTGAAAACCTGTTTGGCAGGAAGGGGGCGGTCGGACGAGCCGCGGCGGTACTGTTCCTGCCGCGCCACTGATACCGGCCAACTTAGCCAGCTCGACGAATCATTTCGGCGTGCGTACCGTTGATCTCCTCGACGGCTTTGTTTCCCGCCGCCATATGTGAGATCAGGATCTCGTTCGCCTTGGTGAAGCGATGTTCGAGCCGCACGGTGTACGAATTCGTGAGCCAGCTGACAAATCCGGTGAAGTAGGTAGCGCTGTCGAGGTCGCGCCATTTCACGCCGGTCACGCCTCGACTCCACGTCAGAATCCCGCGCCGAAGCCAAACACCGTGATCGTCCATGAACAGCACGTAGCTCCGCTCGAACGCGATCGTGTAGATCATGCCGACGATGATCACGAGCGCCGCGACCGATGCAAGCAGCGGTGTACGCTGCCATAGCAACACGGTGACGATTGGTAGGGCCACCACGGCGAGCGCCAGTCGGCCCACGAAGGCAACCCAAGACTTCGTGGCCAGGATCACGATCTGCCGACCCGGCGATTGCACCGGTACCGCTTCAACGATTTCGTTCATGAATTTCCTCGCATTGGACAAGTTGGATGGAGAGGCCCGACGGCAATCAGATTGCGCCCCACGCCAGCTGGGCCCGCTTCGCGTGGGCGGCCACTTCCGGATCGGCGCGCACGGCTTCGCCGAGGTGCGCGATTCGCGTCATCGCTGGACGGTCAAAGTGAAAATTCTTGTCCCCGTCCCAGAGGATGAACTTGTTGTACGGCTTGATCGGCAACCCGAGCCGCCGCGGGCCGGCGCCGTACTCCGGTAGGCTGGCGTCATCGTCGGCAAGCACGGATGCAACGGCGACCAGATCGAAGAAATCCTGGATGAGAGGCGGTGACGTTAGCGTCAGGAGCATCGGACAGAGGTCGCCGAAATCGACAATCGCGCTCATTCGCGGGCCGGTCATCATGAATTGCGCGGACAGCCCGTCAGCCTTGACGACCGTCATCGGTCGGGCAAAGGCGTCGTCGCCGTCGTTGCTGATGGGTTCCCCCGTCTCCAACCAGTAGGACCGCACGGCGAGCCCCAGCAGCGACTCGAAGTACGGCGCGAGCGCTTCATGGATCACCGCATCGGGCAGGTCAGGTTCCTCGCCTGTGAAAAAACCGGCGATCGAGCGTGAGAGCCACTCTGCATAACTGGCGGCCGGCCAATCGGGCAACGCGTCCGCGACGCGCGCAATGCCGTCGACCAGGGATTCGCCGTCGTTGAGGTTAAGTTTCGAGCGGTGGTATACGTCGCTGGGGTATTCCGCTCGCCCGGTGTGGCGGGTACGCGTGATGAAGAGCGCGCGTGTCGCCTGCAGGACGTCGACCAGGATCGCGCGCGTGACGAACGTTCGGCGCGGCCGCCCGTAAGCATCATGCACGCGTTGCGCGATGAAGGCCCATTCGTCTCGCTGCAGCGGCTCGTTTCGATAGTAGCGATCGCGGAGCAGCACCAGCGCGGCTTGCGGATCTTCGAGCAGGGAAGCACGTCCTTCGCGCTGACGTCGATCGGCGTCGATGCCGAGTTCCATCAGTCGTCGCGCGACTTCCGACGACGACGACTCCTGCCACTGTCCCTTGAACTTTTCGACGGCTTGCGCCAGCGACGAGCCTATGCGCATCGTCAGCAAGGATGTTTTGTTTGCCATGTGATGTAATCAATTTTGTATGACACAAAACATATTCGAACACATTCGACCGCACTGTCAAGCGCAACAGGGCACGTGGCCGCCCGGTGCTAGCAGGGGCCGTGTGGCGTGCAGGCCACGTCGCGCATCGCGCGACGTGGCACCGCCGGCGGAGCCGGCCGGGTTCTCCAAGGGGCATCCCCTTGGAGCACGGGATATGGAAAGGGAAATGCGTCAGCATTTCCGTTTACATATCTGTCGTGCCTCGGCCTCC
>NZ_NKFM01000050.1:0-35571 GCF_002223085.1 Burkholderia sp. HI2714
CTCATACACCGCCTCCAACGTCAGTTCCTGTCGTCTGGCGATCTCTTTCGCTCGCACGCCGTCGCTGAACATCAGAATCGTCCGCGACCGGTCTCGTATTCGCCAATCACGACGGCTTCTCGCCATCGCTTCAAGCTTTGTACGTTCTTCCTGCGTCAGTTCCAGCGCTTTCAATGCCATCAGCTTCGTTGCTCGTCCCGTCCAGTTCGAACCATGATTGTAGAGACATTTCATGTCGAAGGCTTATCCGAAATCCATTTCGCTCATTAACTATCCAGGATGATTGATAACGTCCGTGGGAGCGCCGTGTTAAAGCGGCGATATTTATACGATGGCGATTGAATCGAAAATGAAAGGAATTAAATCGTCGTCAATTCGGCCATTGTTTGCAAATCCATGAAATTCACCAAAACGATGCATGCCGGCATTGGGTGGGTGAATTCGAATCGATTTGTTTTATTTGCGTGGACATTCTGCATAACGGCAAGCACAATAAAAACGGCAAATTCAGAAATTTTTGTTTCCTCTTTTATGCGACTGATCGACCAGTTTCATCGGCTTGGCGAGTTTCTCGACGAGCACGGCAGCCAGCCCGGGTTGCCGGCACTGGCGCGTGCGTTGAACTGCACCGAGCGCAACGCGCGGGGCCTGCTGCGCAAGATGGAGGCGCAAGGGTGGTTGCGGTGGGAGGCGGCGCGTGGCCGTGGCCACTTCTCGAGGCTGACGATGCTGGTTGCCCCGCAGCACGCGGTGCTCGATCGCCTTTCCTGCTTGCTCGCGGACGGTGAACTGGAGCAGGCGTTTGCAAGCCTGGGGGACGACCAGCGCCAGCAACTGTTGAGGCGACTTCCGGATTTTCTCGGCATTCATCCGGCCGGCTCGCACGGCCATCGCCTGCGCATTCCCCTCTATCGGGCGGTGGACGAGCTTGATCCCTATCGGGTGATCAGCCGGCTCGAGGCCCATCTGGTGCGGCAGATCTTTTCAAGGCTGACCGAATTCGACAGGCGCACGCAGCGCGTCGTGCCGGCGCTGGCGCATCACTGGGAGCCGGAAGAGGCCGGGCGGGTCTGGCACTTCTGGCTCCGGCCTAACGTCAGTTTCCACGATGGCAGGCTTCTGGAGCCGGAAGACGTGCGATGCACGTTGCTGCGCATGCGCGACGAGCCGAGCTATTTCCAGCGCCTGTACCGGCATCTGCTCGACGTGGAAATCGGTGAGGGCCGGCGGATCGTCTGTCGTCTCGGCGACGTCGATCATCTCTGGCCGCAGCGCCTCGCGGCCGCCAACGCGTCGATCGTGCCCCGTCGCCGGAACGGCGATTTTGCGCGCATGCCGATCGGCACGGGGCCGTTCAAGCTGACGCGCCACAGCGATTACCGGATCACCTTGGCGGCATTCGGCGATCACTATCGCGAACGTGCGCTGCTTGACGAACTGGATCTCTGGTTCCTTCCATCGACCGAGCAGGCGGACGGATTCGATCTCCGATTCGGATACTCCGCGTCTCATGCACCGGAGAACAAGGGCATCGTGCGCGTGCAGGCGGGCTGTACCTACGTGGTCTGCAACGCCACGCGCGAAGCGTTCCGCGAGCGTGCCGACCGACTGGCGCTGGCCGATTGGCTCGCGCCCGCCACGTTGTTCGGTCACGACGATCCCGCGAGGCGGCCCGCGGCCGGGCTGCTACCGGCCTGGCGGCATCGCGTCGCGACGCCGGCCGCCGAACCCTTCGTGCCGAAATGCACCGCGCTCACGCTGGTCACGGGGCAGACCCATGACGAACGCGTTCTGGCCCGTGCGATCGAGGCCAGATTGCACGACGCGGGGATCAGGCTGCGCGTGTTGGCGTTGCCCTATGCGGAGTTGATCCGGCGCGACTGGCTGGACTCGGCCGACCTGGTACTGGGCAGCGAGATCCTGCACGACGACGAGGATTTCGGGTGCTACGAATGGTTTGGGGCCGATAGTGTTTTCCGGCAGTGGATGCCGGAGCATGCCGCGCGCGAACTGGACCACCGGCTGCATGCGGTTCAGGTGCAAGCTGATCCACGCGCGCGCATGGCGGACTACGAGGCCATCGGCAAGGAACTGGTCGATGCGGCGTGGTTGATCCCGATCTCGCACGAACACCAGCATGTCGAGCTGGAATCGCACGTTGCCGGCGTCGAGGCCGCGCCGCTGGGGTTCGTATCGTTCGCCGAGCTGTGGGTGCGGTGATTCGTGCGCCGGGCGGCAGCATGTGCCACCACGTCGCCGGGTGACGCGATTCAGCGCCGATGCAGCTACGTCTCGGCGCCTATGGCGCCGCATCGCGCCAACCGGGTCGTATTTCGACCGGTCGTCATTGCGATTCCGCGGCAGGCCGAAAGCGATCCCGATACGCCCCCGGGCTCAGTCCGACTTTCTCCTTGAACAGTCGGCAGAACGAGCTCGTATCGCTATACCCCACCTGCGCCGTGATCCGCTCGAGGCTGAGATCGCCGGCCTCCAGCAAAGCGCGCGCGGCTTCGATGCGCAGGCTCTGCAAATACCGCAATGGAGACTGATTCAGCGTGGCCTGGAAGCGGCGGATGATCGTGCGCTCGCTCACGCCGAGGTCCTGCGCCATCGCCGACATCTTCACGTCCTTCGTCATGTGCTTCTGCAGCCAATGCTGAGCGCGATGAATCAGCGAATCGCCATGCGTCTTCTCCGTCAGCAACGGGAGATACGGCAATTGCTTCGTCTGGCTGACGTCGATCAGCATCGTCTTGGCGCACTGCGCGGCAATCACCGCCCCGGAGAAACGCTCGATGACATGGATGGTCTGCAGCAGGTAGGACGCTGACGCCCCTGCACAGATCAGCCGGTCCGCTTCGGTGACGACGGGTTCCAGTTGAAGGTCGACGTGGGGAAACCGGCTGCGAAACGCGTCTGCCAGCCACCACGTGGTCGTCGCGGGTCGTCCGTCCAGAAGGCCGGTGTTGGCCAGCACGAACGTGCCGGTGCAGTTTGCCGCCAGGTACGCGCCGGCGTTCCATTGCGAAACCAGCCAGTCGCATGCGGCGGACTGTCGTGCCAGCAACTGGTCGAACGCCTTGCCGCTCGCATAGTGCGCACTGGGAACGAAAACCAGGTCGAATTGCTCGTGCGGCTGGATCGGCTCAGTGTTCAGCCGTAGCCCGTTGCTTGCCATGATGGGCTCCCCGGTCGGAGAGACGAACCGCCATTCGAACTGCGCATTGCCGTCGCCTCGCTGTCGCCGCACATGCGCGTTCGCAATCTGCAGGATGTCGGCGAACCCGCTCAGGCTGGAGGCATAGCAATCGTCGTACGCAAGGATGGCGGCGCGGGGCATGATGTGTCGGATATCGCATGCAATGTGTCAGTTTAGCCAATGTACGGCAATTCGAACTGCGAGGAAACTGTCGGTGTCCACCTGGCGCCAGCGTCGGGCGGCGACCCGATCGTCGACGCGGCCGGCCGTGCAGAAGGGGCGCTATCACAGGCTGTGCGGGCCGCGCGAAGGCGAACAAGGCCGGCGCCCGGGAATCTCCGGCGCCTCCGTTGCCTGGCGCGTGGATTTTCCGTCGGCTTCGCGCCGGCGATTCGGCCGTGCTGTGACGCGCGTCGCGGTCGCCACGCGTTCCCGGCAAGCGAACGCGCTTTCGTCTCAACCTGAACCGAAAACATCATGAAAACCAGGATCACCGAACTCTTCGGCATCGACTATCCGATCATCCAGGGCGGCATGCATCACGTCGGGTACGCGGAGCTGGCGGCGGCTGTCTCCAACGCCGGCGGCCTCGGCATCATTACCGGCCTGACCCAGCGGTCGCCGGCGGATCTGGCTGCCGAAATCCGGCGCTGCCGCGAGATGACCGACAAGCCGTTCGGCGTGAACCTCACCTTCCTGCCGACCGTCACGTCCCCCGACTATCCCGGCTATATCCGGGCGATCGTCGAAGGTGGCGTCAAGATCGTCGAAACGGCCGGCAACAACCCGCAGCCCTACCTGCCCGCGCTCAAGGACGCGCACGTCAAGGTGATCCACAAGTGTACGTCGGTTCGTCACGCACTCAAGGCCGAGGCCATTGGCTGCGATGCGGTGAGCGTCGATGGATTCGAATGCGGTGGCCATCCGGGTGAGGACGACATTCCGAACTTCATCCTGCTGCCGCGCGCCGCCGACGAGCTCAGGATTCCGTTCGTGGCCTCCGGCGGCATGGCGGATGGGCGATCGCTGGTGGCGGCACTTTCGCTGGGCGCGGACGGCATCAACATGGGGACGCGCTTCATCGCGACCCGCGAGGCGCCCGTGCACGAGAACGTGAAGCAGGCGCTGGTCGCAGCGACCGAACTGGACACGCGCCTGGTCATGCGTCCGTTGCGCAATACCGAACGCGTGCTGCGCAATGCGGCGGTCGATCGCATCCTCGAAAAGGAACGCAGGCTCGGCGCCGATATCCGGTTCGACGATATCGTCGAAGAGGTCGCCGGCGTGTATCCGCGCATCATGAAGGAGGGCGCGCTCGACGCGGGCGCCTGGTCGTGCGGCCTGGTCGTCGGCTTGATCCGCGACATCCCGACCGTGAAGGAACTCGTCGATCGCATCGTGAGCGAGGCGACGGAGATCATCCGCAGTCGGCTGGCACGTATCGCGGTTTGAGCTGCAAGCTCAGCCGGCGTTTGCGTGAATTTGCAGCCGTGGTCGACCTTCTACCCGGCGTTCTGCCTTGCTCCGATCATGAGCACTCGATCGCCACGGCGTTTGTCGACCGACTGAGCCTGATCTCGCCGAGATAGGCGCTGTCGCCCAGTTCGCACTCGCGCCAAGCGTTGCCGAGGGCATGTCGAATTTTGACTTTATAGGCGCCGCTGCCCTTGGCCAGGCCATCGAACCGGAAATCGCCGAAGCCGTCCGAGACCGTTTCGGCGACCTGCAGATTACCGACGTACAAGGCGACGACCGCATCCGTGACACACTCGACGACGCCTCCTGCCTCGACACTGACACTTCCGCCGACGAAGCACGTTTCCCAGCGCTCGAGGCCGCTGTACCACACGCGGGGTTTCGTGTCCAGGTTGGGTCGCAATACCTTGAGTCCCTCGCGTCGGGCCTTCTCGGCCATCGCCGTGTCATCGAGCTTGACCGTCTCGAAGACATCGGTAGGGCACGACTGCTGACAACGCGGGCGGGACCAACCCTGGTCGAGCAAATGCGCATCGAAGATCCAGATCTGGGGCAGTTGCAGCTCTTCGTTCCAGACGATTGCCTTGTAAGGGCAGGCCTTGACGATGTCCTTGCGGCCTCGTGCCTTGTCGGGATCGATGATGACGATGCCGTCGGCACGCTTGCGTATGGCGCCGCTGCCGACACGCATGCATGGCGCGTCGTCACAGTGGTTGCACATGACCGGTAAATAAGTGGTCTCGACCATATGCGAGGCACCCTGTATACGACGCAGGATGCGGATGGGGCTCTCGGCGTCGGCCGAGGCGGGTGCGGCGTAACCGGGGAAGTCATTGCCGACGTGCTCGTCGCGCGCGGCGATCACGCAGTTCTGGCAGTTCTCGCAACGGCCGACCTTGATAATCAGGTTCCACTTGCTCATTTGAAATTCCTCACGCTGCGCGACCGAGCATGAACGCTTCGGCACCGCGCCATTTCTCGACCTGCACCAGGCAGGAATTCGGGCTCATGCTGCTGGTGCCGGCCGTCTGCGGCCGGTCAGGGGTGAGCATGTTCATGCAACCGCCGATCTCGACTTGCTCGCCGTCGATTTCGATCAGCTGAAATTCGGCACTCGCCTCGTAGGATTTCACGACGCCGGCGTGCACCAGCGGCGAGACATCGGCAGCACAGATCACGGCGCCGCGGTCGTTGTGCACCTTGACGAGATCGCGATGGGCGATGCGTCGCGTGGCGGCGTCAGCCGGATTGAGCCTCAGCAGCCAGAATCGATGCCCTCCGATCAGGGCGCGATGATCGTCGACGCTGTTCACCGCGGAATTCTTGCCGTCACAATGGGTATGAAAGCTGTAGCGGCTGTGGGTCGCGATCAATTGCAGCGGGTAGTGCCGAGCCAGGTCCGAGCGCAGCCCCTCCCAGGAGGGGAGATATCGATTGAGCGCCGGCCGCTCGGGATTGTCCGCCGTGTGCCGCTTCAACAACTCGGGCACGAACTCCAGCTTGCCGCTTGGCGTCTGCAGGCCCTTGCCGAACGTTTCCGAGAACTGTGACGGCAGCGGGTGTGGCTCCGGCAGGTCTTTCCTCCTGCCTTCCGCATACCAACGCATGTCCACGGGATGACGCAGCTCGGGCTTTTCGGGCGGCACGACGAAGTAGCCCTTGCGACAGAATTCGCGCCACGAAATGTGATCGGGCAGATCCGACGAATCGAAGACGCGCTTGACCCAGTCGAGATCGCCACAGCCTTCGGTGAATACGCCACCGAGACCCAGTCGAGTCAGGATGGCGGTGAAGATGTCGTAGTCGGAGCGGGATTCGCCCAAAGGCTCGATGCACTTGTGCTGCATGGTCAGCATGCGATGGTTGACCGTGCCATACCCGTGGTGGGCGTAGCCGCCCGAATTCGCCCATTCGCCAATGTCCCAACGCTCCAGCGACGTGCACGCGGGCAGGATGATGTCGGCGAACTGGGCTTCGCCTTCCATCCAGATTGACTGATTGACCACGAACTCGATACTCGAGTGCCGGTAGGCCTCCGTCCACCGTCCGGAATTCGTCACGGTACTGAACGACGATCCGCCATAGCGATAGATCATGTGGATCGGCGAATAGCCGGGCATCGGGTAGGTGAACGGCGCGAACTGGGCTTCCTGCGACATGCCGTCCCAGAGATAACCGGTGGCGTGACCGTTGAGAATCGCATCGGGCATCTGCTGGCGCGGCACCATCTGCTTGACCGGATTCATGGTGAGGATGTGCGGCATGCGCTGGTAGTTGTCCACCGCATTGGCGGTCCACGCGAGGTCGCCTGAAATGCCGCCGTCCGCGTAGCCGGGGAAGTAGAACTGCAGATCGTGCGGGACGCCGATTTCGAGGCAGCCGAAATTCACACCCGGCTTGCCCCAGCCCTGCATGGCCATCATCATGATCATGCAGCGCGCCCATTGCGCCCCGGTCGCCCCGCGGCCCGCGCCACCGAATCCCGCGCCGGTCATCCCGACGGCGAGATGAACCTTCTTGTTTCCCCACAGGCGCGCCAGCGCGCGGACGTCCTTGGCCGGCACGCCGGTCTCGCTCTCCTGCCACTCGGGCGTCTTGGGCGCACCGTCGGCTTCGCCCAGCAGGTAGGCTTTCCAATCGTCGAAACCGGTCGTGCGCGCCGCGACGTAATCCTTGTCGTACAGGCCCTCCACGGTCCACACATACATGATCGCGGTAGCCAGCGCGGCATCGGTTTGCGGCCGGACCGGGATCCAGCGGCCGCCCAGCAGCTGTGCGGTCGGATTGCAGTGCGGGTCGATATGAACGAACTCGATGCCGAGCTCCTTGGCCCACAGACGGCGCGGCGTTCCCTCGAATCCCGCGTAGGCCCCGTTGGTACTTTCGGGGTCGCAGGACCAGAAGACGATCATTTCGGCCTCCTTTAGAGCGTCCTCCAGGCCGCCATAGCCGGAGGGCACGCCGACGCGCATCGAGTTGCCGAAATGGTGCATGGCGCCCCAGTACCAGCCTTCCCAACTGTCCGGATTCGCGGCGACTCGCGTGAAGCCGATCAGGTTGGCGAAGCGCGTCAGCGCGCTGAGGTAGTAGCCCACGTTGCCCCACTGATGGTGAGACGACATCGGGAACGTGATGGACCCGGGGCCGTGAACGCGCTTCTGCCGGTTGATTTCCTTGGCGACGATGTCCAGGGCCTCGTCCCAGCTGATACGCACATAGCCGGACTTGCCGCGGTTCTGCGGATTGCGCTCGCCGTCGGGGTCGAAGTCGACCCGTTTCATCGGGTGAAGGATGCGCTTGTCGGAGTAGACCAGCGACTTGAGGGTCAACGCGTGCGGCGCGACCAAGCCACGCCGTGGCGGGCTGAAGCGGCGTCCGCGTGCCTCGATCACCCAGCTCGACGCATCCGTATCGTCCAGCTCGATGGGGGTCACGCGGACGATGCGGCCATCCTTGACGTAGACGAACAGCGGGCCGCCATTGGTACAGGTGGTGTAGCGTCGGGTGCCGTCGCGCATGGGCGTGCCCATCGGCAGACCGACGGTGCGCATCATGCTCAGGGTTTGCATGAGCCAGACCAGCAGTTCGTCCTCGCCCTCCGTGACGACCTTGAAGTTCTTGGCGGCGTGGATGATTTCGCCCTGGTCCGGGCTGGGGGAAAGAAACTTCAGGGCGGTGGCGACATCCTTGAAGGCCATGCGCACGTCGGGGCGCGGATGCTTGCCGGCGCGCGACCGAATGCGGCCATTCCTGAACTCGATGGCGCGACCGATGCTTTGATCCATGAGCCCGATCCATGCGACGAGATTGCGCTCCTTGAGGCGATCACGATAGGCGGGGAAGCGGCGTGCCGTCAGGTCCAGAACCTTGGGCAATGCAAAAAGAATGGTCTTGAGAGCCTGTCGTTTCATCGTTCGATCCAATGGGTTGTCTTGATGCGGGGCGCCGGCAGTCGGACGTACCCGTCAGAACGTATAGGCAACGTTCAAGAAAACGCTAAGGGGATTGAGCCGGAGCGTCGATTTGGAAACGATCTGCGTCCCGGTCGCGGTCTGTCCGTATAACGTGAGGTGGGTCTTCACCGGCATGTAGCCGACGGAGGTGCCGACCGACCAGTGTTTTGAAATCGCGTAATTTGCCCCGAGCTCGAACACGGGGTTCCACGACGAGCTGAGCGTCGCGCGCGCCGAGCCGCCCGGCCCAAAGCTGTCGGAGACGAACTGGCTGTTGGTTGCCCGAACCTGGGTGAACCACGTATAGTTCGCGCCGATGCCCAGGTACGGCCGGAATTTCGACGTGGCAGAAAACAGGTGGTATCGAAGTTCGATGGCGGGCGGCATCGGCCTTGTCGTGCCGAGCGTGCCATACTTCTGCAACGTCCCGTCGCCAATCAGATTGACTTTCAGCGGCATGCCCAAAAGCATGGCGACACCGAGATTGTCCGTGACGTAATACTCGGTGGTAATGCCCAACGTATCCGTCGAACTCGCATGTGCGCCGGTGCCGGCCAGTTGCCGATTCACCGCCACGCCGCCGACGCTTTGCACGATGAGGGGTGTGGCGTCGCCCTGGGGCGCGATGTGTAGCCATCCTACCGATGTTGTAATGCTTCCTGCGGTCTGCGCATCGGCATTGTCGGCAAGCGAAGCCGAGCAGATGCAAACCGCCACGCCCGAGAAACGCATCGTCCGCTTGAAACTCATCTCGTGTCTCCTCTGTCTCGATCCATTTCACGTATAAGAACTAATTTGGATACCTTATTGATCAGGGCGATCTGCTTCCGACGTTGATGCTTTCCGGCTAGCCGCGCACCTCCATCGCCGCAGATCCGTCGCTGTCCGTCAGGATGGCGGTATCGGCTGCGCGGCGACCGAGATCGAGAACGCAAACGGAAAACGCCCCAGCACGAAGCGCGCTGCAGCTTCGAACCCGGGGTCGCTCAACTCGACCGAGACCGACATTGCGCCCGAATCGTCGGTCGTGACGTCGATTGATGCACCGGGGGCGCCGCCCTGGGTCAATGCTGTATGGAGCGCGTCACGCGTCTCGCGGCGCTTGAGTTCCGGTTTGAAGATCTTGCCGACGCCGGTGAGCGGGATGGCTTCCACGATTCGGACGTGCTTGGGCAGCGCGGCGCGTTCGGCGATCTCCTGTTGCATGAACGCTGCCAGATCGTGCTCGGTCGCGCTCATACCCGGCTTGAGCTGAACATACGCGACCGGTAGCTCGCCGGCATGCGCATCCGGACGCCCGATTGCAGCGGCGATCTGGACCGCCGGATGGCGATGAAGGGGTTCCTCGATCGCCGCCGGGTCGATGTTGTGCCCGCCCCGAATGATCAATTCCTTCTTGCGACCGGTCAGCCAGAAGTAACCGTCGACGTCGCAGCGGCCGAGGTCGCCCGTGTTGAGCCAGCGCGTGCCGTCGCCGAGATCGAGCCAGAGCGACCTGTTTTGATCGGGGCGCAGGTAGCCGGCGAATACGTTCGGCCCGGAGATGACAAGCAGTCCATCCTCGTTCACCGCGCAGTCACGCAGATAACGCCCCGCGTCGTCCACGACGACGGCTTTCATCGCCTGGAAGGGGATGCGAAGCCCGATTGACCCCAGCCGGCGCTCGCCCGTGGTCGGGTTGACGCTGCTCACGCAGGTTCCTTCGGTCAGTCCGTAACCTTCGAGAATCCGGACGCCCGTTTTTTCCTGGAAGGCCCTGAAGACGCCGACCGGCATCGGCGCGGCACCGCACAGGCCGTATTCGAGCGAGTCGATAACATGATCGTCGAGCGGAACGTCGAGCAGCGACGCATACAGTGTCGGGACGGCGCTGAAGAAATTGACGTGATGATGTTCGACGATTTCCCAGAAACGTTTGACGACGCCGTCGCCTCGGTAACCTTGCGGTGTGCCGAGCACGACATGGGCGCCGCGCGAGAAAGGCAGGAGGCCGGTCACCATCGCGGCATTGACGTGAAAGAGCGGCAAGCCGCAAAACGTCGTTTTTCCGGGGCCGATACTGTCGCCGAAGAACCGCGCGGCGCTCCATGCATTCGCCACTTCGTTGCCGTGGCGACGCATCGCGATTTTCGGCAACCCGGTGGTGCCACCGGTACAGAAGTAAGAGGACATGTCGCCAGGTCGAATGCGGCGCGCATTATCGAGCGCCGTGCCGGATTCCTGTGCGATTGCCGTACCGAAGTCGTGGATCCGGATGTGTGCCGGCACAGCGCTGCGCAAACCACCATCGCCGTACAGCTTCGCACACGCGTCGTGATGGAGCGCCCGGGCCGCAGACTGGGCCGTGCCCCGCACGCGATCGGCCGGATTGACCAGCACGAGATGCCGAAGCGACTCGGTCTGGTGGAGGATACTCGCGACTTTTTGCCAGAGATCGGCCCCGGGAAAGGGAGCGAGCGTCACGAGCACGCTGGCGCCGGCCGCATTGAGCAATTTGCCTATCGCGTCGCCTTCGAGCAGCGGATTGATCGCGCATACGATACCCGCCGCCTGCCCACCCCAGATCACGAAATGCGTTTCGGGAAGATTGGGCAGCACGTAAGCGATCACCGAATTCGGGCTCACACCGAGGCGCGTGAACAGGTTGGCCGTACGCGTGATGTCGCGAACCAGCTCGCGATAGGTCCAGCGCTCGGCGTCGCGGTGCGCGTCGGCGGTCAAGAAGAAGGAGAGGGCGGGCGCGGACGGATCGATGGCCGCACCGGCGCAGATCATCTCGTACGTGCTGGCCGGAAGATTCGGCGGAACGCCCTGCGCTTCAATCGCCAGCACGTCGTTCTGGGTCGCGATGCCGTTCATGCCGCCTCGTCCACGATCTCGTTACGTTGCACACCCAGATCGATCGTTCCATCGCGGCTCGCGATCCGGGCTTCGACGATATCTCCGGCTTTCAGATACTGCGCGCGTCCTGCCTGCACCTTCATGAACATCTTCCACTTGAAGGATTCGGGAAAAAGCGCGACGGCTCGCTGCTTGAGCGGCGACGGAATGCTGAGTGCGCAGCCGGCCGGCGTGCCGGTCGCGAGCAGGTCGCCGGCGCGAAGGTCGTGCACACCCGACAACTCGGTCAACGTTTCCGCCGGACCATAGACGAGGTTCGATGTCGAGTCCTGCTGACGCACCGCGCCGTTGACGGTCAACGTCAGGTCGAGCGCATTCAGCTTCGGGAAGTCGCGCCGTTCGAGCAGGCACAGATACGGGCCGACCGGGCCGAACGTCCGGAAACTCTTGCCCTTGTAGAACTGCATCTGCGGGATCTGGACATCGCGCGCGGAATAATCGTTGACGATCACGGTGCCGGCGACATAGTCGGGCAGGTTCGCGTCCGTGATCTGCTGGTGAGACGTGATGTCGCGTTTGAGAATGAGGCCGAGCTCGATTTCGTAGTCGAGAAACCGGACGTGCCGCGGTTTCACGACCGGTGAGTCGGCCGCGACGATGCAACTCGTCGCCTTCGTGAAGATCATGTTGAACTTCTTCGCGTCCGGATCCATGCCCGATTCGATCATGTGCTGACGATAATTCGCGCCCTGGCAAACGAATTGCTGGTTGGCCGTCACCGGGGAAAGCCACTCCACCTCTTTCTCCGGAATCTTCGATCCGTCGAGCGCGGCGAGTCGTTCAACCGGATTCGCCGCGAGAAAGCTCGCGGTCGTGTCGAAGTCGCCGGGAATCGGCGTGACGGCGCCGTGGGCGGCCACCCCCCATTGGGCGCGGCCGTTATGCCGGAAGTGCAGGACAAGCAGTGACATGGATGGATCTCTCGTGAGTCGAATGGGCGGTTAGGGGTCAGGCGAACAGCTTCGCCAAGGTCAGCAGCTTGCTCAGCGTCAGATCGGGACTGCGGCGCAGGTTGCGAAACAGCGCCGCGAGGCTCGATGGCGTGAACCGGGGCTTCGTGAAGCTGCGCGGCATCGTCGGGCCCCACTGCGCCATCGCTTCGCGGCTGACCGCGTGCACCCCCGTCGGCTCGTCCGCCGTGAACAGGTCGCCGTCGCAATAGTGTTCGTGCTTGTCGCCCCACGGGTCCTGCCAGTAGTCGAAGATCTGGCTGCCGAGAATGTGTCGGCCGATGCCCCACGCATGCGTCCATCCGCTGTCGCGGAGCAGGCGCTGGCCCATGCCGACGGCATCGGCGTCAACCAGTTCGTACGCGCTATGGCTATAAGCCGGCACGAACCCTTGGGCGAGTGCGAGCGTATGGTGATCGGCCGGCCTGTCACCCAGATCGAGCCGCATGAATGCAACCGCAGGGGAGCCGTCCGGCAGCACCTGGACATCGCTGGGGATGAACCCGAAATGCTGCGTGTACCACGCGCAGGTTTCCTGGTAGTCGGCGAGCTCGAGCACGACGTGCCCGAGCCGAATGACTTCGGGGGTGCTCGCCGGCGGCCGCTGCGTCTCGTTGATTCGCACCGGCGCGTCGACCGAGTTGAACGGGAGCGGAGCGCGATGCGGCAGCGTATCGGCCCGTGTCTGGCCCGCAATCGCGTCGACCCGAAAGCCTGACGGATCGGTGAGCCGCACCCGGTGGCCGCCACCGGGCCAATCCGATGCCTCGACCTTCGATGCGCCGGGGACGCCGGCGAGCGCGTCCAGATCGGCCCGACTGTCGACCCGCAAGCCGAAGCCGACGAAGCGAGCCTTCGGCGCCTGGCGAACGACATAACAGAAGTGTGCCGTGCCCGTTCCGCGCAGCAGCACCTGCGTGTCGTCCCGCCGCACCGTTCGAAGCCCGAAGTCGTTGAGAAAGTGCTCGGCCTCGCCGAGGTCCGGACGATCGAAGATCAGATAGGCGAGCGCCGATGCCTTCGTTGTCGGGTGAGGGTGTCGAGCCGGCTGGGTGGTAGTCAGTTTCATGGCGGATGACAGTCAGGCAGATCGAATGGCAATTGCGAAGGCTGGCGCCGTCGCATCGAAGGGCTTTCCGCGCAACGGCAGGCATGCCACCGAACCGTTGCACGAGGTGTCGGGCCGGCCCATGAAAGTCGCGAGATGGATCGTCGATTTCGGATGGGGGCGATGCGCGTCGTCGCGGGTACCGCGACTGGCCGGCACATGGGTCGCTGCGGCGCCGACCGGTCCGAATCCTTCGATCAGTCCATCGAGCGTCGCAGGCAACCCGCCCGCCGCAGAGGAGCGCGAATTGAAGAGGATGGACGCGCTGGCGCCCGTATGCAGATGTGTCTCCACCGTTTCTCCATTCGTTGGTCGATCGGTTCTCGAGGCGTTGTTTAGCCGCCGTTTGTGACATTAAAATCATGAATGATAGTTTTGTCAATGTAGACATTTGAATCTATACTTCGGTACAAACAAGGATCGGAAACGTCATGCCGAATACACCGAATCGCCGTACACCCAAGCGCTCCGCTCCGGAAGCACCCCATCCCGCGGTCACGGTCACCGAAGAGCGCGAGCCGCGCGGCGCGCGCCGCAAGCGGGAAACCCGTGCCCGCCTGCTGGATGCCGCGCTCAGGCTGATGGCGCAGAAGGGGATGGAAGGCGTCGCCATCAACGAGATTACCGAGGCGGCCGACGTCGGTTTCGGCTCGTTCTACAACCACTTCGAATCGAAGGAGGCGATCTACGCCACCCTCGTGGAATCGGTATTCGAGGAATTCGCGGATTCCCTCGATCGCCTGGCGAGCGGCTTGTCCGACCCGGCGGAAATCATTTCGGTCTCGGTGCGCCATACGCTGATGCGCGCGCGGCGCGAGCCGGTGTGGGGGCACTTCCTGATACGAGAGGGTTTTTCGGCGCGGGTCCTGACGCACGGTCTGGGTCAGCGCCTGTTGCGAGACATCGAGCGCGGCATCGCCGAGAAACGCTTCGTGGTCGCCGACCCGTTCATCGGCTTCCTTTCGCTTGGCGGTACGGTGCTGACCGCCATTGCCGCCGAACTCAACTTCGTCGCTCCCGGCGCGCCGGCGGTGAATGTGTTGAAGGAGCTCGGCTTCAGCGGCGAGCATTTTCCCGAACGCACCGCGGCAACGCTGCTGCATATGCTGGGGCTCAAGCGCGCAGAAGCCGAGAAGATCGCAAGCCGGCCGCTGCCGGTCGTGGAAGCGGTCGAGCCGGCACAGTCGTGAACGAGGTGGGGCAGGCGCCGGCCGGGTCACCCGGTGCGCGTGCGGTGCCTGCCGCCTGGTGGAATGCCACCGAAGGACGCGAACCCGCGCGCATGCGCGTCGAACGGCATCTCGTGGCTTGCGGCGGTGGGAAGTGATCAGCCGGAAGGCTTGGCTGGCGTTCGGCTTCACGTGCGCGGCTTCGCGTCCTTGGTGAAGGCGGCCGATGAAGACGTACTTCTGAACGGAATAGCGCGGCGCGCGCGCTCATTTGACAGTCAGCCCCTGTGCAACGGCTGGCGTCCGTCATCGCCCGGCCAGCGTGAGCATCGCTGCGTCCTACGTCGGCTCGCTGCGCGGTGGGCACCGTGCGCCGGCACGCAACAGCGCGACACCGAGCACGGTCACCCATTCGGTCATGCGGTCCGAGGTGCCCGCCGCGTCCGGTGGTGCGGCCAGTTCGGCGTGCATGTGGTCGATGATCTGCCGGAATCCGGCATCGCGCAGTGCGTACAGGTGCACCTCGACCCACAGCGGGAAACATTCCCAGCCGGCGGCGATGTCCGCGTAGTCGGCGGCGGTGCTGTCACCGCCGCCTTCCGGCGCCGCCAGCCGAATCATCGAGATCATTCGATCACGGTCTCGGCGCAGGATCTCGATCAACGGTTCGCGCTTGTGTTCGAAGTGCGCATAGAACGCGCCGCGCGTGTAACCGGCGCCCTCGGCGATATGTTCGACGCTCGTATCGGCAAAGCCTTTCGCGATGAATAGCGCGCGAGCGGTGGCGATGAGCCGCTCGCGGGTGTCGAGCCTGCGTTGCTCGCGTGTGAGGCGGGTGGGTTTCATCCGGTGTTGTTGTCGAGTGTTCCCGCACGGCATCCGGCGCGCGGCGCCGCGTGTGTCGCTTCCGCACGAATGACCGCGGCGATGTCGAGCGCGAGCAACTCGAGTGCATGGCGATGGGCATCGACGAGCGCGTCGTAGCCCGCCGACGCGCCGGCCCGGACAACGCTGCGGCACGCCAGCGCCGGCTGTCCGACCCCGGAACTCACACTCCACGTCGCATCGAGCAGCACGTGCGATGCAGGCCACGACTCGATACGCTGGACGTTGACCGTGACCCTGTAGACGGGTGCGTCGGCAGCATGGGCGACGCGGTGAACATCGATCGTGCCGAGCCGGGACGCGACGCGCGTCGACAGCCCGTCGCGCATCTCGTCGCCGAGCGGCGCGGCCCAGCGCTCCTGCTCGAGGATATCGACCCGGCCGGGGCCGCTTTGCACGACGAACCGGTTGCCGTCCGCCGGCGCCGTGACGTGCACGGCCTGGATGTCGATCAGCCATGCGGGAGGTGACGCAACAGCGTCGCTGCCGGCACTATCCGTCATCGCGAGGGTATGGAAGTGCACGGGCGGCGACGTGCAGGCGCTCAGCACGGCCAGTGCGACGCACGTCGTGATGCGCAACGGCATGCGAAACAGGTGAAACGATCGCGCTTTCATTGCTGTTCTCCCTTCTTGCCGAACAGCAGCGATTCGGGATGACGCTGCAGATAGTCGGCGAGCGCGTTCAACGACTGGAGCGTATGCGTGAGCGATTGCATCGCGTCATGTACGTCCGACTGCATCGGCGAATCCTGCCGTAACGTCGACTCCGCCGCGTTGAACGTGCGTTGCGCGGCGGCCAGCGTGTCACGTGCTTGCGGTATTACCTGCTCGTCGAGGTGGCCGAACAACTGGTTCGCATGCGCCAGTGCGCCGTTCAGGTTGTTGCCGATCCGGTCGAACGGAACCTGGTCGAGCTTGTGCGCGATGTCGGCAATCTGCACCTGGAGTTCGTCGAGCGTGTTGGGCACGGTCGGAAGCTCCACCGGCGTATGGCGCACGTCCACGCTGGCGCGCGGCGCCTTCGGGAACATGTCGAGCGCCACGTAGAGCTGGCCGGTCAGCAGGCTGCCGGTGCGCAGTTGCCCGCGCAGCCCCTGCACGACCAGGTGTTCGAGCAGTTCGTGGCCGCCTGCCGTATCGGGCGCGGGCAGCGCCGTATCGCTGCGCCGGCTCAGTCGCGACGGATACAGCGCCATCGTGACCTTCATGCTGAAGTTGCGCGCGTGCTCGTTGTACTCGATGCCGATGTTCGTGACCTGGCCGAGCGCAATGCCGCGCAGATCGACCGGCGCGCCGACCGCCAGCCCGCGCAGCGACTGGTCGAAGCGCATGACGACCATCAGCGGCGTGCCGTCGGGGTCGCGCATCGCGTCGGCTTCGTCGGATGCGAGCCGGAACGGCGCGTTGTCGGCTGCCTGCGGCGCGTCCGGCTGTCCGTGCGGCGACTGGAATGCGAGGCCGCCGACGATCACCGTCGCCAGCGACTGCGTATTGAGTTTCAGCCCGCTTGAATCGAGCCGCAGATCCACGCCGCTCGCGTGCCACCAGCGCGTGTTGGTACCGACGTACTTGTCGTAGGGCGCCTTCACGAACGCTTGCACGTCGACACCGGTCCCGTCCTTGTCGAGCGAGAAGCCGACGACCTGGCCGACCTGCAGATGCCGATAGAACACCGGCGAGCCGATGTCGACCGAGCCGAGCGAGTCGCCATGCAGCAGATAGCGGCGGCCCTGCTGGTCAGCGGTGACGGGGGGCGGCGTCTCGAGACCGGTGAAGTCGGTCTGCTTCTGCGGGGAGCGGCCGAGATCCGCGCCGATGTATGCACCGGAAAGCAGTGTGCCGAGCCCGGAAATCCCCGTGGCGCCGACGCGCGGCCGAACGACCCAGAAGCGCGTGTCGCGGTTCGCGAACCGCGCCGCATCGCGCGTCAGCTGAATGCTCGCGATCACGCGCTTGAAGTCGGGGGTGAGCGTGATGGTCCGGACCGAGCCGATATCGACGTCCTTGTAGCGGACCTTGGTCTTGCCGGCTTCGAGGCCATCGGCGTTGGCGAACGTGACCGTGATCGTCGGGCCGGTCGCGGCGACGGTCCGGATCACGAGCGACAGCCCGATCAGTGCGCATACGAGCGGCACGATCCAGACGAGGGACGGGATCCAGCGGCTGTACGGCCGGATCTCGGGCGGAGGAATATCGAAAGGAGACATCGTTCTGAAATACGAAAGGAGTCGGCGGGCTGGCGCCCGTTTCAGGGTTGGTGGCGGCCGGTAGCCGGGCGTGGCGCGCCGTCCCAGATGAGCCGCGGATCGAACTGCATCGACGCGACCATCGTCAGCACGACCACGGCGCCGAACGCGAGCGCGCCGGGGCCGGGCGTGATGTCGGCGAACGAGCCGAAATGCACGAGCGCGATCGTGAGCGCGACGACGAACACGTCGAGCATCGACCAGCGGCCCACGCGCTCGACGAGGCGGTGCAGCCGGGCGCGTTCGAGCGGCCGCCATTGCACGCCGCGGTGGGCGGCGATTGCCTGAAATGCGAGGATCGCAAGCTTGAGCATCGGCACGAGCACGCTTGCAATGAACACGATGACGGCGAGCGCCCAGTCGCCGGACGTCCAGAAGTACGCGACGCCGCCGAGGATCGTGTCGTCCTCGGCCCGGCCGAGTGACGTCGCATGCATGACGGGCAACAGGTTCGCCGGGACGTAGAGCAGTGCGGCCGCGGCGGCGAGCGCGCCCGTGCGGGCCGCACTGTGCGGGCGGCGCGCGTGCAGCCGCGAACCGCAGCGCGTGCAGCGCGGGTCGGACGCATGTGCCGGCTGCACACGCGCGCAGTGGTGACAGGCGATCAATCCCGCCGCGCGGGCCGTCATGCGCGTCGGTCCTTCGGCTAACCGGGACGTGGCGTGATGCGCCATGTCGGAGCAGGGTGGCGTCGTGCGCGCGGCGCCGTCCGGCTGCAGCGCGACGAGTTCGTCGCGCGCTTCCCACAGGCGGACCGGATCGATCGACGACAGCATGCCGAGCATCACGGTAAGCGCGCCGAACGCGAACAGCGCGGGCTCGGCGAGCACGTGCGCGAGGCTCGTCATCTTGACGATCGTGATCAGTACGCCGAGCATCAGCACTTCCACCATGCTCCACGGCTGCAACAGCCGAGTGCCGAGCAGGACCGTCGCGAAGCGCCTCGGTACGCGGCCCGCGCGCAATGGCACGAGCAGGTACAGCCACGCGGCCAGCTCCAGTAGCGGGAACAGCATCGTCGTGCAGAACACCAGCACGGCCACCACCGGCTGGCCGTTCGACCATAGCGCGAGCACCGCGTCGCCGAGCGTCGCGCGCGTCGCCATGCCCGCCGCATCGAGCGCGACGATCGGGAAGGCTTGCGCGATGCAACAGGTCAGCAGCGCGGCAAGCGTCAATGCGCACAGCCGGTCGAGTGAGCGGCGGCCGTGCGCGGCGCCGCTCACGCGGGCGCGGCACCTCGGGCAGCGCGCCATCAGCGCGCGCAGGCGCGGCGGACGCTGAAGCAGCAGGTCGCATTCGTGACAGGCGACCAGGTTATCGGGTTTCATCGGGAATCGATCATGCGGGTAACGGAGGCCCGACGCCGCGGGACGTGCAATACGCCGGGCATCGGGCATCGAGGTTCGGCCCGGTGCGGCCCGCAGGCACGCGACCGGTGCGTCGACACAAACGGCGGCTATTGCCGGGCCGCGACCGTCGTACCGGTCTCGGGCGGCAGTTCGCCCATCGCCTGCAGGAGCGCCGCCGTATCGGTCATTCGGCGGCTCGCGGCACGCACCGCATCGAGATCCGCGTTCAGATAGCGCTGCTCGCTCGCCAGTTGCGCGGTCATCGGAACGGCACCCAGCGTGCGGCGCTGCACCGTTTCACGGAAGGCCTCGCCGGCCGCGCGCGCCGCGAGTTCGTTCGCGGCCAGCGCTTGCGCGTCGTTGTCCAGCGCGGCGAGCGAATCCGCGGCATCGCCGAACGCGGACAGCACCGTCGCCTTGTACTGCAGCACCGCCGCGTCGTACGCATCGCGCGACGCCCGTCGGTGAGCCAGCAGGGCGCCACCGTGGAAAATCGGCTGCGACAGTCCGGCGCCGACCGCCCACAGCCCGCCGGCGCCTGACAACAGCGCTGGCCAGCTGAAGCCGCCGCGCCCCATCGTTGCGGTGAGCGAGAGGCTCGGGAACAACTGCGCGGTCGCTTCGCCGACGTCGGCCGATGCGGCCTTCACCGCTGCCGCGGCCGCGCGAATGTCGGGGCGCGCCTTCAGCAGCTCGGACGGCACGGCGACGGGCACGTGCTCCGGCAGTGACAGCCCGGTGAAAGCGGGGATAGGCGGCGGCGCGTCGGGCGTGCGGCCGAGCAGGATCGCAAGCGCGTGAACGGCGCGCGCGCGTTGCTGGCGCAGCGGCGGCAGCGTCGCGGTCAGCGACGCCGCATCTTGGGTCGACGCCAGCGCCTGCACGCGGGACACCGCGCCGAGCGCCTGGCGCTGCTGGTCTTCGAGCGCGGTCGTTTGGGCGACGGCGACCAGGCGTTCGGTCAGCATGATCTGGCGGTCGAGCGCCGCGGCGCCGATGGCCGTGCCGACGATGTTGGCCGCCAGCGCGCGCCGCGCCGCTTCGAGCTCGCAACCGCGCACGTCGACGCGTGCGGCGCTTGCCGCGTTCGCATACCGCGTGGCGCCGAACAGGTCGAAGGTGTAATGCGCCTGCAGTTGCCCGACGAAGACGTTGTAGCGCAGGTTTTGCGCACCTGCGCCGGAAATGTCCGGCGTGCGCGTACGGGCGACCTGCGCGTTCGCGTCGATCGACGGCAGCGTCGACGCGCCGATCTGCGCGCGCAGTTCCTCCTGCGCGGCGGCGAGCGTCTTTTCCGTCGCGGCCAGTGTCGGGTTCGCGCGCAGGCCTTCGTCGACCAGCGCGTCGAGCGCGCTGGAGCGATACAGGCGCCACCATTGCGGGACGGGGGCGGCGCCGACGTCGAATTGCTGCGTGACACCTGCCGCTTCGACGGTGCGCGGCGCCTGAGGCATCGCGCCGTAGTGTGCCGGCGACGGCATCGCGGGCGGCGTGCTGCTCGGCGCCATGGCACAGCCGCTCAGGCCAAGCGCCGCGCTCGCGGCGAGCACCGATGTGATACGAGGGATTGTCATCAGCATGTCTCCGAGGATGCGACGGTCATTGCGCGCGACTCGCGTTCGTCGCTGCGCACCTTGAAGCAGGTCGCATAGAGGGCCGGCAGGAAAAAGATGGTCAGCACCGTCGCGATCGTGATGCCACCCATCAGCGCCGTGGCCATCGGGCCGAAGAAGCCCGAGCGCAGCAGCGGAATCAGCGCGAGCACGGCTGCGGCGGCGGTCAGCATGATCGGCCGGAAGCGGCGCACGGTCGCGCCCACGATCGCGGCGAAGCGTGGATGCCCGGCCGCGATGTCCTGGTCGATCTGGTCGACCAGGATCACGGAGTTGCGCATGATGATCCCGAACATCGCGATCACGCCGAGCAACGCGACGAAGCCGAACGGCTTGCCGAACAGCAGCAGCGCGGCGACCACGCCGATCAGGCCGAGCGGCGCCGTCAGCACGACGATGAAGGTGCGCGAGAAGCGCTTGAGCTGGATCATCAGCAGCGTCAGCACCGTGATGATCATGATCGGCATCTGCGCATTGATCGAGGTCTGGCCCTTCATGCTTTCCTCGGCCGCGCCGCCGACCTCGATCCGGTAGCCGGCCGGCAGCGAGGCGCGCACCGTGGCCAGCGCGGCGTCGATGTCGCGCGTCACGCCGATGCTCGGCGCTTCGCCGCGCACGTCGGCCTGCACGGTGACGGTCGGCTGACGATCGCGTTCCCAGATCACGCCGTATTCGAGCGTGTCGCGCACGTGGCCGATCGTGCCGAGCGGCACCGGGCCGTGCGGCGTCGGGATCGCCAGGCCTGTGAGCTTCGACGGATCGATGCGTTCGCTCTTCGGCGCGCGCAGATCGACGTCGATGAGCTTGTCGCGCTCGCGATACTGCGTGACGGTGTAGCCAGACAGGGTCATCGCGAGAAAGCCCGACACGTCTTCCGACGTCACGCCGAGCTGGCGTGCCTTGAGCTGGTCGATCTCGAACGAGACCGACCGCTCGGCCGGCTCGTCCCAGTCGAACTGCACGTTGCGCGTACGGGCGTCGGCGCGCACCTTGTCCGCCACTTTTTCCGCGATGCCGCGGACGGCGGCGATGTCGTCGCCGCTGACCCGGAACTTGATCGGGAAGCCGACGGGCGGCCCGTTCTCGAGCCGCGCGACGCGGGTGCGCACGGTCGGGAAGCGGCTGGCGAGCGTCGATTCGAGCCAGTGCGACAGCCGGTCGCGCGTCTCGACGTCCTTGGCCGTGATCACGAACTGCGCGAAGTTCGGCTGCTGAAGCTGCTGGTCGAGGGGCAGATAGAAACGCGGCGCGCCGGTGCCGACGAAATCGACCACGTGGTCGATTTCGGGGCGACCGTCGAGCACCTTTTCGAGCCGTTTCGCCTCGCGCAGGGTCGCCTCGAACGAGGCGCCTTCCGGCAAGCGCATGTCGACGAGCAGTTCGGGCCGCTCCGAATTCGGGAAAAACTGCTGCGGCACGCGCGTGAACGCGGCCATCGCGATCGCGAACAGCACGGCGGTGAGGCCGAGCACCACCCAGCGGCGCTCGATGCAAGCCGAGATCCACCCGGACAGCCGGCGGTAGAAGCCCGTGTCGTACACCTCGTCTCCGTGCGCGTGACCGTCGCGATGCGCCTGCTCGGGCAGCATGTGGTAGCCGAGCAGCGGCACCAGCACGACGGCCGCGAACCACGATACGATCAGCGCGATCGCCGATACCTCGAAAATCGATCGCGTGTATTCGCCGGTGCTCGATTTCGCGAGCGCGATCGGCAGGAAGCCGGATACCGTGACGAGCGTGCCCGTCAGCATCGGGAATGCCGTGCTCGTGTAGGCGAAGGCCGCCGCGCGCGCGCGGCTCCAGCCCTGTTCGAGCTTCACCGCCATCATCTCGACGGCGATGATCGCATCGTCCACCAACAGCCCGAGCGCGAGCACCAACGTGCCGAGCGACACCTTGTCCAGACCGATGCCGAACACGTGCATGCACAGTGCCGTCACGGCCAGCACGATCGGAATCGTGATGACGACGACCATCCCGGTACGCAGGCCGAGCGACACGAGGCTGACGACGAGCACGATCGCGACGGCTTCGCCGACCGCTTCGACGAAGTCGTCCACCGAGTGCTTGACGGCATGCGGCATGCTCGACACCGAGGTCAGCTTCAGGCCGGCCGGCAGACCGGCCTGGAGCTCGGCTGCCTTCGCGTCGAGCGCCTTGCCGAGGTCGATCACGTCGCCGCCTTTTTGCATCGTGACGCCGATGCCGAGCACGGCATGGCCGTTCGTACGCATCTGCGTGACGGGCGGGTCGTCGTAGCCGCGCGTGATCTTCGCGACGTCGCCGAGCCGAAACGTCCGGTCGTTCACGGTGATCAGCATGTCGGCAAGCGCCTGCGTGTCCTTGAACGCCCCGCTCGGCCTCACGAATACGCGATCGTCCGCTGTCGTGATGGTGCCGACCGGCGCGACGGCGTTTTGTGCATCGATGGCCTGCGCGAGCTGCTGCGGCGTGATGGCGAGCCGCGTCAGCTGCGCATTCGAGATCTCGACGAACACGTGCTGGGCCGGGTCGCCGAAGTAGTCGACCTTCGCGACGCCCGGCACGCGCAACAGCACGGCGCGCAGTCTGTCCGCGTAATCGTGCAACTGCGCCGGCGAGTACCCGTCGCCTTCGAGCGCATAGACGTTGGTATAGACGTCGCCGAATTCATCGTTGAAGAACGGTCCGACCGTTCCCTTCGGCAGTGTCGAGCGGATATCGCCGACCTTCTTGCGCACCTGATACCAGGTTTCGGGCACCTGGTCGACCGGCGCCGAATCCTTCATCGCGAAGAAAATCATCGATTCGCCGGGGCGCGAGTAGCTCTTGATGTTGTCGACGTACGGCGCGGCCTGGAGCTGGCGGCCGATGCGGTCGGTGATCTGTTCCTGCACTTCGCGCGCCGAGGCGCCCGGCCAGTAGGTCTGGATCACCATGGTGCGGAACGTGAACGGCGGGTCCTCGGATTGCGCGAGCCGCGTATAGCCGATCACGCCGAAGATCGTTGCGAGACCGATCAAAAAAATCACCAGTTGCTGATGCTTGAGCGCCCACGAGGACAGATTGAAGCGACGGTCGTCGCCCGAGCCGGCATCGGTTCGCGCATCGTGCGGGCCGTCCGACGGATGTTGACGTTCGGGGGCGTTCATGACGGGAACTCCTCGGGATGCAGCGGCGGCACGGCGCGTACGCGCTCGCCGGCGCTGACCGTATGGACGCCTTGCATCACGACGCGCTCGCCGCTCTCGAGCCCCGACGTAATGGACACCGTGCGCTCGTCGTAGCGTCCGATCGAAACCGGGCGCAGTTCCAGCGTGTCGCTGCCCTTGCGGACGACCCAGACTGCCGGCGTTTCGCCGCGGTGAAAGAGTGCGGTGGCCGGCAGCGTGATCGCGTGGTCGGCGGCGGCTTCGGCGGTACCGTCGAACGTGACGTTGGCGGTCATGCCCGAGCGGACGTCCGGCCCCGGCGCGATCAACGTCAGCTTCACGCGCCACGTGCGGCTCTGCGGATCGGCCGCTGCCGCGATTTCACGCACGCGTGCGTCGAGGATCTTTCCCGGCAGTGCCGTCAGGCCGACGTGAGCGACGCGGCCGACGGCGAGATCGCGCAGGTCACGCTCCGAGACGTCGCACACGATGTCGAGATCCCCGCTCCAGTCGAGGTGATACACCGCCTGGCCGGACTCGACGTTCTGTCCGGTATTGGCGTCTTCAGACGTGATGACCCCGTCGTGATCCGCGATCAGCGTCGCATAGCGCAGATGATCGTCGGCGAGCGCCATTTGAGCGAGGGCGGAATCGCGTTGCGCGACCGCCGATGCATACGCGTCCTGCGTCGTCTCGAGCTGTGCCGGCGCAATCAGGTTGGCCTGGGCTTGCGCGCGGTCGCGCTCCAGTTGCTGTTTTGCATAAACGGCGCGATGCTCGGCGGCATCGAGCTGCGCACGGGCATTCAGCAGCGTGTTGCGCAGGTCGGCCGGATCGAGCATCGCGAGTGCCTGGCCTGCCTTGACGACGTCGCCGATTCGCACGCGCCGCTCGACGATCTTGCCGCCGACCCGGAACGACAGCGGCGTCGAATATCGTGCCTGGACCTGCGCGGGCAGCACGCGCTGCCCTGCGTCGTTGTCCGCATGAACCGCCAGCGCAACGACCGGTTGCAATTCGGGCGCGGGCGCTTCGTGCGAGTGGCAGGCCGTCAGCAGAATCGCACAGCAGGCGAAAGCGATCGGCGCCCGCCGAACCGGCGGCGCGAGGCGTGTCAGAAACGGGCGCGTTACATTCCGCGCGTCAAGACTGGGTGATTTCACGATGTTTCCAAGACAAGTGAGAGGTCAACTGAAAAAATTCGACGACGATCCTGCTGATAAATCAGTACTCCAATATTTGTGACGCAAATCGTCCGCGTTTCCGGGCTACCGATGCCCATGCACTGCGACGGCCGCCGATCTACCGACGGATCGGTCGCTTCGGCGGCGCGGCCGGTCGACAGAACCGGGCGACGCCTCACATCGCCGTCGCGCCTGGTGTCCGGACCTGGCGCACGACGGGATAACGAACCGGCGGCGACGGCTTGCACAGGCCGTGGACGCGCTGGCGTTGCCCGCTACCGCGCGTCGGACGCCGTGGTGGCACAGGAACCCTGTGCTGCGATTTTCGAGATTAGACTCATAACTGATAATGTTGTCAAGTATGAGTTTGTAATCTAAAATTGCGGCATGCAGAAAATTCTTACGAACAGGGAAGGCGCGCTCATGGACCGAACGGTCGGGCCCCGTCGTCCGAACGCCTCCGTCGGGGAGGCGGCGCATCGCCAGCCGCGCGGCGCTCGCCGCAAGCAGGCGACGCGCATGCGTTTGCTGCAGGCGGCGTTCAGGCTGATGGCGGAAAAGGGGAGGGACAACGTGGCGATCAGCGAGATCACCGAGGCCGCGGATGTGGGGTTCGGCTCGTTCTACTACCACTTCGAATCGAAGGACGGCGTCTTCGCCGCGCTGACGGAGTGGGTGTTCGACGATTTCGCGGACGGGCTCGAGCGTCTCGCGGGCGGCTTGTCGGATCCCGCTGAGGTCGTGTCCGTATGCGTGCGCCACACGCTCATGCGAGCACGCCGGGAGCGCTTATGGGGCCGCTTTCTGATGCGGGAGGGCTTCTCGGCGCGCGCGCTCGATCAAGGGCTGGGCAAGCGTCTGAGGCGGGACAGCGAGCGCGGGATCGCGGCACGCCGTTTTGTCGTCAACGATCCGTTCGTGAGCTTGCTCGCGATGACGGGGACGATTCTCGCGGTCCTCACGGCGGAGGTTTATGCGGCCGACAAGGTCGCGAGCGGAAGCAGGGTGCAGGCGAGCGAGGAGGGTGGTTTTCCGGAGCGTGCCGCTGCGGTGGTATTGCAGACGCTCGGCCTGACGCGCGTCGACGCGCAGGACGTCGCGAATCGCCCGCTACCGCCGGGCGATTTTGCCGCGACGGGCCGCGATTGAGCGGCGGTAGCCGCCGTCGCACGTCGGGACGCCCGGGTGGGGTAACGAGGGCGGCAACGCCACCGTGTCCAGTAGCGAGCACGCCGCCGGACTCCGCTCAGCGCGCGGTCCATGATCACATCGTTGCGGACTGCGTCACGCGAGCCGGAATTTTTTCCGCAGGCTCGAATCGACGGGGCCGGCCGGCATGAAGCGCCGCAATTTGCGCAACAGCGACGCCTCACCGGCCGGCGTGCGTCGCATCCGCCATGCGCCGAGCGCTGCGTCGACGATGGTGGCGGCCACCCCGTCGGGATGCGGCGCGGCTTTCACGCTGTCGACGACGGCGCGCGACGCAAGCGTTCGCTCGCGGTCGTACTCGGCGATCGGCGCGCCAGCCTGCGGCGCATTGACGTCCAGGCTGGTCCGCGTAAACGACGGTTCGACCAGCGTCGCGCGAATGCCGAACTGGCGCAGTTCGTGATCCAGCGTTTCGGTCAAACCCTCCACCGCATGTTTGGATGCCGAATAGAGTCCCATATAGGGCGCCGGCAGGAAGCCGAGCACCGAGCTGACATTGACGATCCGGCCGCGCCGTCGTGCCCGCATGTGCGGAAGCACCGCATGGGTCGTACGCAGGATGCTGAATACGTTGGTGTCGAACAACGCCGCGGCTTCGGCCACGGAGGTCTCCTCCACCGCGCCGATCAGGCTCATGCCCGCATTGTTCACGAGCACGTCGATACGCGCCGCGCGATCGATGATCGCTTGGATACCCGATTGAACGGACGCGTCGTCACGAACGTCCATCTCGATCAACTCGACGCCAGCGACGGGCGCCGTTCGCGCAATGCTGCGCACGGTGCCGAACACGCGGCACCCGCGTTTGGCAAATCGTTCCGCGGCAACGCGCCCGATGCCCGACGACACGCCGGTCACGACGACAACGGTGGAATTCGACATGGCTGCTTCCTTCGATACGGTGAATGGATTGGCGTAATCAATCGCGCGCGTCCAGCGCGGGCTGAAGTGCGGGCTCGCCCGGCGATGCCGGTTCATGGCCGCCGTGGCGGGCGGCGGCGGAATGACCGGGCCGGATCCTGAACCAGATCGCGTACATCGCCGGCAGGAACATCAGCGTGAGGATCGTCCCGGCGAACGTGCCGCCGATCAGCGTATACGCGAGCGTGCCCCAGAACACCGAATGCGTGAGCGGAATGAACGCCAGCACGGCCGCCATGGCGGTCAGGATCACCGGGCGCGCCCGCTGCACGGTCGCTTCGACGACCGCGTGGAACGGATCCAGTCCCGCCTGTTCGTTCTGGTGAATCTGGCCGATCAGGATCAGCGTGTTGCGCATCAGGATCCCCGACAGCGCGATGAGGCCGACCAGCGCATTGATGCCGAACGGCTGCCGGAACAGGATCAATGTCGGCACCACGCCGATCAGGCCGAGCGGGCTCGTCATGAACACCATCACCATCGCGGAGATCGAGCGCACCTGGAAGATGATGATGACGAGCGTGACCGCCAGCATGATCGGGAAGAGCGGCAGCATCGCCTTCGTGGCCTTGCCGGATTCCTCGATGGAGCCGGCTTCCTCGATTCGATAGCCGCTCGGCAGCGCGGCGATGATCGGCTGAAGCTGCTGCGTGATCGCAGCCGACACGTCCGGCGGCTGCAAGCCGTCGGCGATGTCGCCGCGCACCGTGAGCGTCGGCTCGCGATCGCGCCAGCGCATGATCGGCTCTTCCATCCGCACGTCGACCTTGCCGACCTGCGACAGCGGGATGCGCTGCCCGTTCGCGCCGGCGAGCGTGAAGTCGTCGAGCCGCGCCGGGTCGAGCCGCGCATCGCCGCCCGACCGCGCGATCACCTGTACGGTCCGGATATCCTCGCGCACCGCGGTGACGGGCACCCCGGTCAGCAGGAACTGCAGCTGCTGCGCGACCGCACTGGACGTCAACCCGACTGCCTGCAGGCGGTCCTGCTGCAACGTGAAGTGCAGCGTCGGCGCGCGCGTGCCCCAGTCGGCATTGACCGTGCGCATCATCGGGCTGCCGTTCATCACACGCTCGACATCGGTCGCGATACCGCGCAGCTTGTCCGGATCGGGGCCCGTGATCCGGTAGGCCACCGGGAACGGCGAATACGGACCGAACACGAGCTGCGTCACGCGCACGCGCGCTTCGGGCGCGAGGCCGTCGGCGATGGCCCGCCGCAGGCGCGCCTTCAACGCGTCGCGCTCGTCCTGGCTGTCGGTGCGCACCACGATCTTCGCGAACGACGGATCGGGCAGTTCCGGCCCCATCGCCAGATAAAAGCGCGGCGCGCCCTGGCCGACGTACGCGGTGACGATCCTCGCTTCCTTCTGCTTCGCGAGCCACGCCTCGACCTTCGACGTGGCAGCGCTCGTTTGCGAAATCGACGTGCCGTACGGCATCTGCACCTCGATCAGCACCTCGGGACGATCCGAGATCGGGAAAAACTGCTTCTTGACGACCGCCATGCCGACCATCGCGAGCACGAAGAGGGCGACGACCGACCCGGCGACGAGCCATTTGCGGGCGATCACGCGCGTCAGCAATTGCCGGAAGCGGTTGTAGCGGGGCGTGTCGTAGATCGCATCGTGACCGCCTTCGAACTTCTTGAGGTTCGGCAGCATCTTCACGCCGAGGTACGGCGTGAAGGCCACGGCAACGACCCACGATGCGATCAGCGCGATCCCGACGATCCAGAACATGTTGCTGGTGTATTCGCCCGCGGTGGAGCGCGCGAAGCCGTTCGGCATGAAGCCGACCGCGGTGACCAGCGTGCCGGCCAGCATCGGCGCGGCCGTATGGCTCCACGCATACGCCGACGCGGCCACGCGGTCGTAGCCTTCCTCCATTTTCACGACCATCATTTCGATCGCGATGATCGCGTCGTCGACCAGCAGCCCGAGCGCGAGGATCAGCGAGCCGAGCGTGATGCGGTCGAAGTTCTTGCCGGTGGCGGCCATCACGACGAACACCACGGCCAGCGTCAGCGGCACGGCCGCGGCGACGACGAGGCCCACGCGCCAGCCCATGCTGACGAAGCTCACCAGCATCACGACGAGCAGCGCGGCGAAGAACTTGACCATGAACTCGTCGACGGCGGAGCTGATGTTCACGGACTGGTCGGTGACCTTGGTCAGGCTCATGCCGAGCGGCAGCGCCGCGTTGATCGCACCGACTTCCCGGTCCAGCGCACGGCCGAGGTCGAGCCCGTTCCAGCCGTCGCGCATCACGACCCCGAGCAGCAGCGCGGGTTCGCCGTTGTTGCGGATCATGAACGTCGACGGGTCTTCGTAGCCGCGCTCGACGGTGGCGATGTCCGACAGTTTCAGCGTGCGGCCCTGCGCGACGATCGGCGTGTCGCGAATCTTCTGCAGCTTGTCGAACGCGCCGTCCACGCGAATGAAGATCTCCGGCCCGCGCGTCTCGACCGAGCCGGCCGGCGTCAGCGCGTTTTGTCCGTTGAGCGCGGCGAATACGTCCTGCGGGCTCACGCCGAGCGTCGCGAGCCGGTCGTGCGACAGCTGCACGTAGATGCGCTCCGCCTGTTCGCCGATGATGTCGACCTTCTTCACGCCCGGCACATGCAGCAGCCGCTGGCGCTGCGCCTCCGCATCGCGCACCAGCAGGCGCTGCGGTTCGCCCCTGGCCTTCAGCGCGAACAGCGCGAACGTGACGTCCGCGTATTCGTCGTTGACCAGCGGGCCGATCACGCCGGCCGGCAGATCGTTCGCCACGTCGCCGATCTTCTTGCGCGCCTGATAGAACTGCTCCTGCACCTCGGACGGTGGCGTGCTGTCGAGCAACGTCAGCGTCGTGAACGCGAGGCCGGGGCGCGTGTAGGTTTCGCTGCGGTCGTACCAGCGCAGCTCCTGCATGCGCTTTTCGATCTTTTCGGCCACCTGGTCGTGCATTTCCTGCGCGGTCGCGCCTGGCCATGCGGTGACGATGGTCATCACCTTGACGGTGAATGCCGGGTCTTCCGCGCGGCCCAGCTTGAAGAACGATACGAGCCCCGCGAGCGAAATCAGGCAGATCAGGAACAGCGTGATCGCGCGCTCGCGCACCGCGAGCGCCGACAGGTTGAAGCGGCGCTCGCTCACGGCCGTACTCCTTCGCGTGCGAGCGTGGCGGCCTGCGCGGCCACGCGGACCGCGTCACCGTCATGCAGCAACTGCGCGCCGAGCGCGACGACCCGGTCGCCTTGCTTGAGTGCGCCGGACACGCGCGCGCTGTCGTCATCCACATGCTCGACCGTGACCGGCCGCCATCCCACCTTGGCCGGCTCGCCGGCGACGACCCACACGCCGGGCCCTTTGCCCCCGTCCAGCAGCGCGCCGATCGGCACCTGCAGGCCGGCTTGCGGCGTCGCGCGTGCGTCGCCCGGTATGCGGATCGTGACGGTCGCGCCCAGCGGCGCGGCGGCCAGCGTGCCTTGCAGCACGTAGCGGGCTTCGAACGTGCGCGTTCGCGCATCCGCGGTATCGGAGAGCTGGCGCAGCGTCGCGGGGACACTCGAGCCCGGCTTGCCGAACAGCTCGGCCTGCGCCACGGAGCCGACCGCGGGGCGCAGCGTTTCCGGCAACTGGATCACGGCTTCCCGGCTGCCGGCGTGCGCGAGCCGCACGACCGGCTGGCCGGCGCTGACGACCTGGCCGGGCTCCGCGAGGGTGTCCATCACGACGCCGTCGCCGTCCGCGACGAGTTCCGCATAGCCGGTCGCATTGCGCGCGACGCCGGCGTCGGCCTCGGCGGCGCTCAGCTGGGCTTTCGCGGCATCGGCCGCTGCCTTGACCTGGTCATAGGCCGATGCCGAGATCGCGCCGGTGCCGCGCAGGTCGCGGTAGCGCGCTTCGTCCTCGGCGGTCTGCCGCGCACGTGCCCGTGCCGCGGCCACTGCTTCGTCGCGTGCGCGCGCCGCGAGCTTCAGGTCGACGGGATCGATCCGCATCAGCGGCTGGCCGCGCCGGACGGTTTGCCCGGTATCGACGAGTCGCTCCAGCACCTTGCCGGACACCCGGAACCCGAGGTCGCTCTGCACGCGTGCGGCGACGGTTCCGGTAAACGAGCGTGACGCGGGCGCGGCCGCCTGCACGATGGCGGTACGCACGAGCGGCGCCTCCGTGCGCGGATCGGAAGGCGCTTTTCCGCTGCAGGCGGCTAGTGCGAGGGGCAGTGCGGAAGCGACTGCGAGAAGAGCGGGACGACGCCGGACCATGAAAGACCCACTGACGAAGTGATGGGGGCTTTCATTGTGTATCTCGTGACCAAAATAGTCAATGGTCACAATCGGTGTCGATTCACGGGGCGAGGCTGCGGAGCACCAGGTTCGACAGCTGCGCGGGCGCGGCGTCGGTCGTGTCGAGGTTGTACTGCAGCAGCAGCGGATTCAGGTATGGCCGCATCACGAGGTAGATCGCCGTCGCGGTTTCGTCCAACGGCGTCTTGCGCTCGAACTCGCCGCTTTGCCGGCCCGCCTGCAGCACCTCCTGCAACAGTTGCTGCACGCGCGCCTCATAGGCCTGCACCGACTGCCAGTTGCCGGTGGCGGCCGACGCGGCGATGTCGTACAGCTTGCGGTCGCGGAAGAACAGCCGCAGGCTCGCTTCCGTAAAGACCTTGAACATGCGTCGCAGCTTTTCGGTGGGCCGTTCCGCCTCGGCGACGGCGACGCGCACGTCGGTTTCGATTTCGTGCAGGCAGTTCGCGCAGATCATCTCGCCGATCGCCTGTTTCGACTCGAAGAACTTGTAGATATAGGCCTTCGAGAAACCGATGGCCTTCGCGAGATCGGACACGGTCGTCTTTTCATAGCCGTACCGGCTGAAGTGCTCGGTGGCGGCGGCCACGATCTGGTCCCGCACGTCGTGATCGGCCGGGCCGCGTGCGGGAGCGGGGGAAGCAGTGTTTTCTTTCATGGGTTGCGGCTGGCAGGGATGGACAACGAGTGACTATTTGGTATTATGGTCACTATCTGATCTTGGCTAAAACCATCATGCTACCGAAACCCATCGTTGCCGCGGTGCTTGCCGCGCTCCTGTCGGCGGGATGCGCCGTCGGTCCCGACTATGTGCGGCCGGACATCGCCATGCCGCAGCGTTTCCAGGGCCAGAGCGCCGTAGAGCAGCGGCACGCGGCAGCCGAAGCGGAGCTCGCGACGTGGTGGACGGGCTTCGGCGATCCGCAGTTGACCCGCTTCGTCACGCTCGCGCTCGCGCAGAACCTCGATCTCGCGCAGGCCGCGGCACGCGTCACGCAAGCGCGTGCCGGGCTCGGTGCGGCCAATGCGGCGCTGTTGCCTTCGGGCACTGTGACCGGTCAAGCCGCGCGCGTCTACCAGTCGGTCGAAACGCCGCTGGGACGCGTGCTGAATTCGACGCCCGGTTTCGACCGTCACGGCAACGACTACGAGGCCGATTTAAACGCGAGCTGGGAACTGGATGTGTTCGGCGGGTTGCGCCGCGGGCGGGAAGCCGCGCTCGCCGACTATCAGGCCTCCGAAGCGGCGGCGGTCGCCACGCGCCTTGCCGTGGCCGCGCAGACGGCGGACATCTACATCACGATTCGCGGGTTGCAGGGCCGGCTGAAGGTCGCGCGGCATCAGGTGCAGACCGAACAGGATCTGTTGTCGACCATCAATCTGCTGTATGGAAAGGGGCTCGCGGCTGAGCTTCAGGTCAGGCAGGCCGAAGGCGCGCTCGCTCAGGTTCGCGCAACGGTGCCGGTTCTCGAAGCGGCGCTGGACACGGCGATGAATGCGCTCGACGTGATGCTCGGCTCGCAACCCGGTACGTATCGTGCGGAGTTGCTCGACGGCGACGACGTGCCGGCTGCACCGCGGATCGCGGCGACGGGAACGCCAGGCGAACTCCTCAGGCGGCGGCCCGACCTGATCGTCGCCGAGCGGCGCCTTGCGGCGTCGAACGCGCGCATCGGCGCGGCCATTGCCGAGTATTACCCGAAGTACTCGCTGAGCGGGTTGATCGGCAGCGCGACGACGATGGGCGCGGGCAACCTGTTTGCAGGCGGCGCGAACCAGGCTGCCGGCGTGCTCGGCCTGCGCTGGCGTTTGTTCGACTTCGGCCGTATCAATGCGCAGATCGCGCAGGCCAAAGGGCAGGATGCCGAAATGCTTGCTGCGTATCGGCTCGCGGCGCTGCACGCCACCGAGGACGTCGAGAACGCGTTCTCCGCGCTCGTCAGGCGCGATGAGCAGGCGGCGGTTCTCGCCGACGGCGTGGATTCGCTCGGCCGCGCGAGGGCCGCGTCGTTCGCGGCGTACCAGAAAGGCGTTGTCAGCCTGATTGAGGTGTTGCAAGCGGACGAGAGCCTGCTGCGTGCATCGGACGAGCGCGTGCAGGCGAAAACCGAGGCGGCTCGGGCGTCGGTGGCCGCGTTCAAGGCGCTCGGTGGAGGATGGCAAGGGGCGGCGTCCGAAGCCGTCGCCAGTCGATAACGGTCGTCTGTAGCGATGCCTTGGCGGGAAGTGACGGACTGCACGCCATGGCTTGAGCTTGCCGTCTCCTGAATGACCTTGAACCTGTCCAGCTCGCGCATCGTCATCGTGATCCGTTCTGTCGCAGTCATCGAAGCTCCCGGCGCCGGACAACCGGCAGCCGGTCAGCTTACGATGGGTCGAGAAACGGACATCTGAACTTAGCCAGAAGCGGACATTTGAACTTAGCTACTACAACCAAAACGTGCGATAATTCACGTTATGTCAAATTGAATTTGCGGAGTTACAGTGATGATCCGGGCAATCAAGGTGTCGCTCCTCGCGCGAGGCAATAGCGTAACAAGCCCGAAATCGCCTCCTTCGAAACGCCTGCCACGACAGGCGCTTTTTGTGAATCGCGATCGCGCAATACGCCCGTCCGCCGCATGCATCCCGCGCCAGGTGTTACGAATGATCCGGCACAGATGCCGGATCTCCCGCGCGGTATCGCTCAACTCACGCTCCAGCAGCCCCGCCGGTACACCTCATAGTGCGCGCAATGATATTGACCAACGCCGTTGCCTCGGCTCCGCGACTTGATCATTGCCGCCTCCATGATGCATGCCCGTGAATTCATCAGGCCGGGGGCATCGATTTGCCAGCCCTAGTTTTATACGCGTGTAATCACGTGTAATTGATCACCCGTTGGGGTTCGCATAATTTCATATTCAAGCGAGCCCCGACATAGGCAAATCGCGAATAACTTGAATTGCAGATAACTCAATATTTGCAAGTCAAGGCGTGAATGTGCTCGATTATTTTCGCGACGCGACGATCTTGCCATGCACGCATCCTTCGAACCGAAACAAAACGGGTGAAAAAATGTCCGAGAATGTTCAATCTCTTACCAGTGAACAGAAAAATGCATACGGAGTAGTTGCTGCTCTTGCAATCGAAGAAGCCAACAAGACAGCCGAGCTTATTGCGAAAGATCACCCCGAGATTTTCAAGAAGTCCCACGGCGAAGACTTGGCCTTCATCAATGCAGGCGGACCTTTCACGATTAGGGTGGTCAGTGGGTATCAACTCCTCACCTTGAATTGCCAGGCTCTTTCCTACGATGCGACCCAAACTGCGATTACGCTTGCAGTTTCGGGGTACGGCGCGTACACCTCCTCAGCCGATCTTTCCTTTCTTCGGACGCTGAACGGCCAGACCCTTACGCCGACGCAGCTGTTGTCATATGGAACTGTGTCCTTCACGCTTACCATTGGAGTGGCTTCAACGACACTTCAATTTGCCGCGAACGACGGAACCGTAATCGGGATCCTCTCTGGAAGCGGAAACTCGGCATTTAATGGGAAGCCGCCGATCACCGGGACCGCCACCTTTAAGAAGGCAAATTGATCTCTTCGACACATCGATTTAATTCAATGTGACTCGTATGGCGGTCAAGTGAATTGCCGCATGTGATGTTAATTCCTCTGATCGCCACACCGATGACTCGCCGAGCACCCTGGCATCACGCAAAACAGCGCGAGCCAATACCGAACCGAAAAGAGGTTCATGGGCAACGAGACGTGCTTACATTATGTGACGCCCTCTCCCGCCCAAGCGGCAACCTACGACGCGATGCGCTGGTAAGCTCTCAACAGAAAGTAAATCTATAATTTGATCCGAATCCTTGAAGGACCGTATCGACGTCTTCTTCAAGGGTTTGGATGTCACGCGCCTTGAAGGCCAGCCACTCATATTTCATCTTGTGCCACAGTTTCTCGATGCGATTGAGCTCCGGGCTGTA
>NZ_NKFM01000038.1:0-30786 GCF_002223085.1 Burkholderia sp. HI2714
TACAGCCCGGAGCTCAATCGCATCGAGAAACTGTGGCACAAGATGAAATATGAGTGGCTGGCCTTCAAGGCGCGTGACATCCAAACCCTTGAAGAAGACGTCGATACGGTCCTTCAAGGATTCGGATCAAATTATAGATTTACTTTCTGTTGAGAGCTTAGGGGGCGGGTGGGGTTTTCAAACTGCGGCGCTGGGCTGATCGGGTTCGTGACTGCTGCTCGATTGGCGACATTCGCGCATCGACCGATTTTTCTGGTGAATTCATAGTGCACTCGGTGTTTCAACGTGAGTTGATCCATGTGTCATCGCACCTTGATTGGATTCATGAATTATGGATGATTGAATCCGGAATAATCGGGTAATCTATTTTCGAGTCTGGAATTTAATTTCAACTACTTCTGATTTCATTGCCATGTGGATAGGCCAGAGACAGGCCGACAGCCAGGCCGCTTCCCGATGAAAACACTCGCGTATCTTGCCTGCCTGACCGCGGTCGGCTTGGTGCTGCGGGTTGCAGGCGTCCCGCATGGCCTGCTGCTCGGCGCGATTCTCGCCGCGTCGATCGCGACCAGCCGGTTAGGGTTCGCGCCCAGGCTGCGCTTCGGCCTCGAGTTCGTGCAGATCGTGCTCGGCACGGCCACCGGCCTGCTGTTCCGGTCCTGGGACACGCAGATGGTCATCTCGATCGTGCCGAGCCTGGGCGTCCTGCTCGTGTGCCTGGCCACGCAGATCGCAGTCGGCAGTCTTTGGCTGTCCCGCGTCTCGCGCTGGAACCGGGCCGATGCTTTGCTGGCTGTCTATCCCGGCGCACTTGCCGCGGTATTCGACCTGCTGGAATCCGAACGCGCGTCGGCCAAGGTGATCGTCGTGCATCTCGTGCGGCTCCTGTCGATCACGATCCTCGTCAGTTGCTTCATTCCGGCGCAGGTGGGCGCACCGCAGCAAGCAGCGGTCGCTGCGTTGCCGGTCGAGACGTGGCTGGCGCTGACCGGGCTGGTGGCGCTGTGCGTGCTGGCCGGGCGGGCGTTGCTCGGGCTCGGCGTGCCGGCGCCGTTCATGATCACGGCCATCGTGCTGACCGGCGTGTTCGTGCGAGCGGGATGGCTGCACGACTTCGAAGTGCCGACGTGGTGCGTCGATGCGGCTTCGGTCATCCTGGGCGCGCTGATCGGCGCCCAGTTCAGGCAGATCACCCTGGCGGACGGCCTGCGATACGGCCGAACCGGCCTTGCATGCATCGCGTTGATGCTGATGGTGGCCGGTGCGTTCGCGTGGGGGATGGCGCGGCTGTCCGGCTACGGGGTGCTGCCGCTGTGGCTCTCGTATGCGCCCGGGGCCATCGAGACGATCACGATCGTCGCCTACGGCGGCGGGTTGAACGTCGTGTTCGTCCTGTCTCATCACCTGACGCGGCTGGTCGTGCTGCACTTCGCGCCGGCGGCACTCGCCCGCGCGCGCCGCCGGCGCATGCTGGCGATCGACGGCGGCGACGCGAAGTAGCGCGGACGTGTCGCTCGTACGGGAGCGGCACGATCGGCGGCACCGTGCGCAGTCCTGCCTATCGTTCGATCATCGGCGGCACCGCCTGCGCGAGCGCGTCGATCACGCAGCGCGTCTTGCGCGGCAGGTAGCGCGTCTTCGGCCAGATCGCGTGGATGTCGCCTTCGCAGACGAAGCAGCGGTCGAGCACGACCGTCATCTCGCCGCGCTTCACGTAATGATCGAGCAGCCAGCTCGGCAGCCACGCGATCCCGAACCCCGACGCGCCGGCCGCCGCGATCGCCTGCACGTCGTCGAAACTGAGCTGGTGCGGCATGTCGACCCGCACCGTCGAGCCGTCCAGCGCACGCAAGTCCCACGGTTGAATCACGCCCGAGCGTGAATACGCGATCGTCCGGTGGTCTTTCAGGTCGTCGAGCGTCTTCGGTATCCCGTAGCGGGCGAGATACGACGGCGCCGCGCCGAGGCTGCCGTATTGCGTGCCGAGCCGCCGCACCGCGAGGCTTGTGCTGTCCGCGAGCGTGCCGATTCGCACCGCGAGGTCGATGCCTTCCTCGACGAGATCGACGAAACGGTCGGTGATCGACACGTCGATCCGCAAATGCGGATAGGTGCGCGCGAGATCGAGCACGATGGGCGTCACGCAGTGATGCCCGAACGCGAGCGGCACGCTCAGGCGCAGCTTGCCGCGCGGCTCGTTGCGGCCGCAGTCGAGGTCGGCTTCCGCCGCCTCCAGTTCCGCGAGCGCGCGCACGCAGCGGTCGTAGTACGCCTGGCCGTCGTCGGTCAGGCTCTGGCTGCGCGTCGTGCGCTGCAACAGCCGCGCGCCGAGCCGTTTCTCGAGCCGCGCGACCGCCTTGCCGACGGCCGAACGCGTCATGTCGAGCCGTTCCGCGGCAAGCGCGAAGCTGCCCGATTCCACTACCTGGACGAAGGTCGTCACGCCGTCGAGTCTGTCGGTCATGGGGGAGATTGAGTCCTGTGGTTCCCCAGTCTGGAGAAATGCATGCGTCAATGGGGATGGAAATTCTCACTATAGTACCGATTCCCGTCCAGCGTGCGTCGCCGGTCGCACGCGGCGAATCCTTCTCACCTGGAGGCGCGCGGCCCGTTGCCGGGCTGCGGCGCAATACGCATGACGCAATCCGACTCCCGCAGGAATGCGGTCGCACTCGCGGCCGTCTGTCTCACGTCGCTGATGTTCGGCCTCGAAATCTCGAGCGTGCCGGTGATCCTGCCGACGCTCGAACACGTGCTGCATGGCGATTTCAACGGCATGCAGTGGATCATGAATGCGTACACGATCGCGTGCACGACCGTGCTGATGGCGGCCGGCACGCTCGCCGACCGGTTCGGCCGCAAGCGCGTGTACGTGATCGGCACCGTGCTGTTCGGCGCGACGTCGCTGCTGTGCGGGCTCGCGCCGAACGTGCCGGTCCTCGTCGCGGGGCGGCTGCTGCAGGGCGCCAGCGGCGGTGCGATGCTGATCTGCCAGATTGCGGTGCTGTCGCACCAGTTCCGCGAGGGCCGCGAGCGTGGCCGCGCGTTCGGGATCTGGGGGATCGTGTTCGGCATCGGGCTCGGGTTCGGGCCGATCGTCGGCGGCGCGATCGTCGCGCTGGCAAGCTGGCCGTGGGTGTTCCTCGTCCATGCGCCGCTCGCGGCCATCGCGCTCGTGCTGATCGGCGGCGCGGTGCAGGAGTCGCGCGATCCGCACGCGGGCAGGCTCGATGTGGCAGGCATCGTCACGCTGTCGCTCGCGGTGCTCGGCCTGGCGTTCTACATCACGCAAAGCGCGGCGCTCGGGCTGACCAGCGCGGCCGGCCTCGGCGTGCTCGGCGCGACCGTGCTGGCGCTGGCCGGCTTCTTCATCGCGGAACGCGCCAGCGCGCGGCCGATGTTCGACTTCTCGGTGTTCCGGATTCGCGCGTTCACCGGCGCGATCTTCGGTTCGATGGGGATGAACTTCAGCTTCTGGCCGTTCATGATCTACCTGCCGATCTGGTTCCAGGTCGCGCTCGGCTACGACAGCGTGACGGCCGGCCTCGCGTTGCTCGCGTACACGTTGCCGACGCTGGTCGCGCCGCCGTTCGGCGAACGGCTCGCGCTGCGCTACGGGCCGGGCGTCGTGATCCCGGGCGGCCTGTTCACGATCGCCGCGGGGTTCGCGTTGATGCGGATCGGCAGCGCGGCCGACCATGCCAGCTGGATCACGATGCTGCCCGGCTGCGTGATCGCCGGCATCGGGCTCGGGCTCACGAATACCCCCGTCACCAACACGACGACGGGCGCGGTGCCGAGCTCTCGGGCGGGGATGGCGTCGGGCATCGACATGAGCGCGCGGATGATCTCGCTCGCGCTGAACATCGCGGCGATGGGCTTCGTGCTGGTCGCGGGGATCGTCGCGAGCCTGAAGAGCGGTGTCGCGGGCACGATCGGCGACGCGGCGCTGCGCCGGCTCGCGCAGGAGATTGCGTCCGGCCGCACGGACGGGCTGCACGAGATCGCCCCGGCGCTCGCGCTGGCCGACCCGACCGGTGCGGCACTGCACGCGGCGCTCGTGCACGGGTTCGGCTGGGTGATGGTGTACGGCGCGGCGGGCGTGGCCGTGCTCGCGACGGCGAGCGCGGTGGCGTTCGCGCCGGCGCGACGCGGGGCGCCCGTGTGCGAATGACGCCGCGCTGGCTCGGCGCGGCCGGCGCGGTGTACGCGCCGGTCAGGACATCCCGCCGCCGAGCGCGCGGTACAGCGTCATCTGGTTGTTGAGCCGGTTCAGGCGCGTCAGTTCGTCGGCGCTTTGCGCATCGCGCAGCCGCTGCTGCTGGTCGAGCCACGGCTGCACGGCGGTCGCGCCGGCCGCGAAGCGCGCGGCGGCCAGCTGTTCGGCGCGCTGCGCCTGAGCCAGCGACAGCGCGCGCTGTTCGGCTTCGCGTTCGAGCTGCACACGCGCCGACAGCGCGTTCTCGACTTCCGCGAGCGCCGTGTAGAGCTTCTGGCGGAACCCGACGACGGCTTCCTCGTACTGTGACTTCGACACCCTGATCTGCAGCTGCATCGTGTTCCACTGGATGAACGGCAGTGCCAGGCCCAGCCCGAGCGTGCCGACCGGATTCATCAGCACGCGCTCGAGGCTCGTGCTCGACGTGCCGGCCTGGCCGGTCAGCGTGAAGGTCGGATAGAAGCTCGTGCGCGTCGCGTCGACCTGCGCGAGCGACTCGCGCAGCCGGAATTCCGCCGCGCGCAGGTCGGGGCGCCGGCCGAGCAGGCTCGCGGGCAGGCCGGCCACGACTTCCGGCGGCGCCGCGACGGGCAGTGCGGCCGGCTCGGCCGCGCGCTGCTGCGGCGGCCGGTCGAACAGGATCGCGAGCGCGTGGCGGTTCTCGGTGCGTTGCTGGATCAGTTGCGTCTGGGCGGCGCGTTGCGCGGCGAGGCTTTGTTCGGCCTGCGCGAGATCGAGCCCCGACACGGCGCCGGCCGTGTGCCGCGACCGGACGACCGCAAGCGTGCGGACCGCATATGCGATGTTCGCGTCGCCGAGCGCGATCTGCCGGTTCAGATAGCCGATCTGCCAGTACAGCGACGCGGTCGTGCCGATCAGCGACAGCCGCGCGGCTTCGAGATCGGCGGCCGTCGCGTCGGCTTCCCAGCGCGCGGCGTCGCGCAGCGCGGCCAGCCGGCCCCACAGGTCGATTTCATAGCTGAGCGAGCCGGTCACGCCGCTCGTCCGGCTCATCCGGTGCGTATCGAGCGTGCGCGATACGGCGCCGTTCGCGCCGAGCGACACGTTCGGCGTCAGGTTCGTATCCGCGAGCCCGGCCTGCAGTTGCGCGCGGTACACGCGGATCGCCGCGATCGCGAGGTCGTTGTTGGCGCGCAGCGCGTCGTCGATCAGCGCGTCGAGCTGAGGATCGCCGAAGCTGCGCCACCAGTCGCGTGTGGTGGCCGGTGCGCCGGCCGCGACCGGCGCCTCCCAGTTCGCGGGCATCGCGACGGCGGGCAGCGGTTCATGGCGTGCGCCCGCGCAACCGGCGAGCAGCGCGACCGCGCACGCGAATGCGCCCAGGCGGTGAAGGGGTGGGGAATGCGTCATGACAGATCTTTCTTCAATCGCGCGCGAGCGCATCGATCGGATCGAGCCGCGATGCGTTGCGCGCGGGCATGAAGCCGAAAATCACACCGGTGAGCGTCGAGCAGACGAACGCGGTCACGATCGCGCCGGCCGAGAACACCATCTTCCACTGCGCGACGAACATCGAGAACAGTGCACCGAGCCCGAACGACAGCGCGATGCCGATCGTGCCGCCGAGCAGGCAGACGAGCACGGCTTCGACGAGAAACTGCTGCAGGATGTCGGACTGGCGCGCGCCGACCGCCATCCGGATGCCGATTTCGCGCGTGCGCTCGGTGACCGACACCAGCATGATGTTCATCACGCCGATCCCGCCGACGACGAGCGAGATCACCGCGATCAGCGACAGCAGCAAGGTGAGCGACTGGCCGGTCTTCTCGACGGTCTTCACCACGCTGTCCATGTTGTACGTGAAGAAGTCCTTGCGGCCGTGGCGCTGCGTCATCAGCTTTTCGAGGCTTTTCTCGGCGGCGGCGCTCGGCTGCCCGTCGCGCACGCGCACGGTGATGCTGTCGAGATAGCGCTGCCCGAACAGGCGCCCGCTCGCGGTCGTGTACGGCACCCACACGTTCAGGCTCTTCACGCTGCCGAACGCGCTCTTCTTGTCGGCCGTCACGCCGATCACGACGCACGGCACGTTGTCGACCAGGATCACTTCGCCGATCGGGTTGCGCGTCGCGCCGAACAGCTTGCGGCGCGTGTTCTGGTCGATCACGGCCACCTGCACCTGGCGGCGCACCGCGTCCTCGTCGAACGCGACACCCAGCGCGAAGCGCATCCCGCGCGCCTGGAAGAAGCGGTCGCCGACGCCGCTCACGAGCGCGTTCACGTCGACGTTGCGGTAGCGCAGCAGCAGCGTGCGCGACGTTTCGGGCGTCGCGCTGTCGACGTACGGCTGCTCGGCGAGCGCGGCGACGTCGGCGGGCACGAGCGTCTGGATCGCGTCGGCGCGGCTGTCACCCCAGTCGGTGCCCGGATAGAGGTTGATCGTGTCCGTGCCGATGCTGCCGATCTCGTCGAGCATGTAGCGCTTCGCGCCTTCGCCGATCGCGACGATCGACACGACGGACGTGATGCCGATGATGATGCCGAGCATCGTCAGCAGCGTACGCAGCCGGTGCGATACGAGCGCGATCCATGCCATCCGGCACGCTTCGGCGAAGCGGCCGGAGCCGGCCGCGAAGCGTCGCGTGCGGGTGCCGGTGTCGGCGTGCGTTTCGGTGTTGGCGTCGGCGTCGGCGGATGTGGGCGGCGGCGTGTCGTGGCGATCGCGGGCGGGTAGCACGTTCGCGCCTGCTTCGACTGCATCGCTCGCTTCCGCTGCGTCAACGCCGGCTTCCGCGAGCGCTTCCGCTGCGTCGACCCCAGCTTCCACGAGCGCTTCCGCGTAGTGCCGATTCGGCCGGTCGGCGACGATCTCGCCGTCGCTGATCTCGATGATGCGCTTCGCATGGCGCGCGACGGCCTTGTCGTGCGTGACGATGACGATCGTATGGCCGAGCGCGTTCAGCTCGTGCAGGATGCGGATCACGTCCTGGCCGCTTTTCGTGTCGAGCGCGCCGGTCGGTTCGTCGGCGAGGATCACCTGGCCGCCGTTCATCAGCGCACGCGCGATGCTCACGCGCTGCTGCTGGCCGCCCGACAGTTGTCCGGGCCGATGGTGCGCACGATCCGCGAGCCTGAGGCGCGCGAGCAGTTCGCGTGCACGTGCGTGCCGCTCGGCGCGCGGCGTGCCGGCATAGATCGCGGGCATTTCGAGGTTCGCGACGGCGTCGACGTGCGGCAGCAGGTGGTAGCGCTGGAACACGAAACCGAAATGCTCGCGGCGCAGTTGCGCGAGCTCGTCGCTGTCGAGCATGTGCGTGTCGCGGCCGCCGACCGTGTAGGTACCTTCGCTCGGGTGGTCGAGGCAGCCGAGGATGTTCATCAGCGTCGACTTCCCGGAGCCCGACGCGCCGACGATCGCGACGATCTCGCCCGCGTGGATCGACAGGTTGACGTTGTTCAGGACAACGACATCCTTGTCGCCGGCCGGAAAGCGTCGCGTGACGGCAGCGAGTTTCAGCAGGGGCTGGCTCATCGTCACACCACGTCCGCCAGCGGCGCGTGGTCGTCACCGGCCGCTTCGCCGATCACGACGCGGTCGCCGTCCTTCAGGCCGGCCAGGACTTCGACGCGCACGTTGTTGTTGATGCCGATGCGCACGTTGCGCGTTTCCGTGCTGCCGTCGGCGCGCAGCACGCGCACCGCGTAGGTGCCGTCCTTGCGTTTTTCGCCGAGCGCGGCCGCCGGAATGCTGAGCGCGTTGCGGGCGTTGCCGAGCACGATGTTGACTTGCGCGGTCATCGAGATGCGCAGCCGATGCTCGGGATTCGGCACTTCGAACAGCGCGTTGTAGAACACGGCCGAATTCGGCTTCGAGCCGCCGCCCGCGCCGCCGCCGAGCGGGCTCTGCGCTTCCGCGTAGTTCTGCGGCGCCGGCTCGATCGCGCGCAGCTTGCCGTAGTGGCGCTTGTCCGGTTCGCCGAGGATCGTGAAATACGCGGTCTGGCCGGCACGCACGCGGATCACGTCGGCTTCCGACACCTGCGCCTTCACGGTCATCGTGTCGAGATCGGCGAGCTTCAGGATCACCGGCGCCTGCTGCTGGGCGATCACGGTCTGGCCTTCCTGCGTGACGACCGCGACGACCTCCCCGTCGATCGGCGCGACGATGCGCGTATAGCCGAGGTTCGCCTGCGCCGTTTCGATCTGGATGCGGGCCGAGCGGATCTGCGCGGCGAGCGACGCGAGTGTCGCGCGCTGCACGTCGAGCGCCGCGCGTGCGGCCTCGAACGATTCGCGCGAGGTTGCATCGTCGGGCAGCATCGCCTGCTGGCGCTTGAACGCGAGTTCCGCCTGCGTGAGTTGCGCGGCGGTCGATTGTTGTTGCGCGCGCAGGCTTTCTTCGCTGGCGCGCGCCTGACGCAGCGCGTTTTCCGAGATCACGGGATCGATCTCGGCGAGCCACTGGCCCTTCGTGACCTTATCGCCGAGCTTGACCTTCAGCGACTTCAACTGCCCCGACACCTGCGCGCCGACGTCGACCTGCCGGAACGCCTGCAGCGCGCCGGTTGCCAGCACCGCGTTCTCGAGATCGCCGCGCGAGACGGGCGCGGACAGGTATTGCGGATGCTTGTCGGGTGCGCACGCCTTCAGCGTGACGCCAGCGGCGATCGCCACGATGGCAAGGGTAGCCAGCACGATGCGCCGGCGGCGATGGGTCTTCTGAGTCATGAGCGTGCGGCGAGGATCAGGCAGTGCCGGCGATGCGTGCGGCCAGGCGGGACGATCCGGTCGGCGTCGCATGTCGGGCAGGTTGCCCGCGACGGCATCCGCGTACGCATCGCGCGGGCGTGCCGAGTCGAATCAGCCGCTCATGGTAAGCGAGGACATCACGCCAAATCGTGTGGAAATTGTGCTGAATTGTGCGAACGCCGCACGGGAACGGAGGCCGTGCGGCGTCATTGTTGCGGGCCGTGACCACGGCAGGCGAAGGCCTGTGCGGGTATCGCGTCGTGCGCTGACGTGCGTTAGCGCTGCGCGGCGACGAGCGCCATCATCGGCCGGTCGCGTTCCTCGTCGAGCGCGGGCAGCGCATCGACCTGCGCCTGCGTCGGTCCCCATTCGTCCAGGTGCGTGAGCGTGAAGCCGCTGCCGATCAGCAGGTTCACGAGCGTGCCGAGCGTGCGGTGCTGCTTGACGACTCCCGGCGCGAGCCAGTCGGTCACGCGTTCGCCTTCGCGCTGGTAGCCGTCGAGCGGCCAGGACCGGTTGCCCTGCGCATCGACGACGAAGCCGGGCCGGCGCGGCGCCGTATAAATGGGATGTTCGATCGAGAACACGAGCCGCCCGCCGGGCACGAGCGCGCGATGAATCGTGCGCAGCAGCGTGTCGAGGTGCGCGACGTAGTGGAAGGCGAGCGAGCTGTATGCGAGATCGAACGCGGCGTTGGGCAACGCGAGCGTTTCGAGATCGGCGCGGCGGTACGTGATCGCCGGGTGCGCGGCGGTCCAGGCCGCGCGTTCGAGCATGCGCTCGGAGACATCGATGCCGAGCACGCTTGCCGCGCCCTGATCGGCCGCCCAGCGGCTGAACCAGCCGTAGCCGCAGCCGAGGTCGAGCACGTCGCGGCCGTGCAGGTCGGGCAGCAGCGCGCGCAGCGCGGGCCATTCGGGTGCGCCGTCGAGGCCGTGAATCGAGCGGCTCAGGCGGCTGTAGCCTTCGAAGAAGGCCGGGTCGTCGTAGATGTTTTGCGTCATGCGTAGCGCCTCGTGCGGGTAGGGCGCGCGGTGCCGCGCGCCCGATCCCGCGAGCTTACGCGCGCTGCCCGCCCGCGTCGATCCGGCGTTGCGTGTCGGCGTCGACGATGTCGCGGATCGCGCTGAACAGCGGCGCGGCGTCGGTGTAGCGGCGGCCGTAGCCGAGATTGAACGCGTAGTCGAAATCGGGTGGGTTGCTGCCCTGGTTGTGCTGCAGGATCGTCTCGAGCTTGTCGAGCGCCTTCGCCGCACGTGCTTCCGGCGTAGCCGCCGCCTCGTATTCATCCCACAGCGCGACGATCTCGTCGCGCCGCGCGGGATCGAGCGGTGCGGTCAGTGTCAGCAGGTCGTCGCGTTCTTGCGCGCTTTTGTCGGGGTGCGCGGCTTGTTCGATCGCGGGAATGTCGCCGTGCAGCGCCTCGCCGAGATCGTGGACGACGCACAGCTTCAGCAGCTTCAGCGTGTCGATGCCGGGTAGCGCGTCGGCGAACACGAGCGCCATCAGGCACAGCCGCCAGCTGTGCTCGGCCGTGCTTTCCGCGCGCCCGGACGACGTGTGGCCGCTGCGCAGCACATCCTTCAGGCGTTCGGCTTCGCGCAGGAAAGCGAGCCGCGCGTGGATCGTATCGGGGGTCATGGTCGGCGTCCTTGCGATGAGCCGCCTAGCGTAATGCGGGTGGGTGTGCGTCGTCCACGCATGAAATATGCGTGGCGGTGGTGCTGTGCCGCGCCGCTACTTCGCAAAAAGCCCGGCCCAGCAGAACAGCGCGAAGAAACCCGTTTGAACACCGACGATCAGGCTGAACAGCCAGGGGCTGCTGCGGCGCGCCACCCGCCTGCCGCCGGCGTTGGCCACACCCGAGCGAAGCGCAGCGAGCACGGCCGCACCCGTATAGAGAATGAACGCGACGATCACGAGTTCTCGCATGACAAGCGTCGACATGTGGCATCTCCCCTGGGCGTGCTGCCATTCACGTTCGCATCTTTTGCGTTGGATGCCGTACGCGTTGAAAGCGGCCGCACCGTTGCCGGCATGCGGTGCTTCATCGCGACGTGGCAATCACGCATCCTGGAGCGTCTCCACGAGCCGCGCGGCCGAGCCGTCCGACAGCGTCATCCGCGTCCACCGGCACGTGCTGCCGCGGATCGGCACGACGCGCGACGCATTCGCACCGGTGTCGAATTCGACGCTCGGCGGCCCCGCGTGGTCGTGCCAGCCGAGCGTGTCGAGCGCGGTTTCCATGCGGACGATCTCCGGCGTCGCGTAGCGCCACAGCGACGTGCCGAGCAGCATCGACAGCGGCTGCGAGAATTCGGCCGCGCGCGCCGGGGAAGAAGCGAGCAGGCGGTGCGTGAGGTCGCACACGAGATGCATGCAGCCCGCGCTGCCCGCGACGAGCCGCGCGAGCGCGTGATCGCCGGCCGAATCGAGGCGTGCCGCGAGCAACCGCTCGGCGGTCGCGCGCTCGTCGGGCGACATCTGCTGGAGGCCGGCTTCCCAGCGCGAGATTGTCGATTGCGCGACACCGAACAGCTCGGCCGCATGGTTTTGCTTGACGCGATGCAGCGTGCGCCAGCGTTTGAGTTGCGGGCCGAGCGGCGGGGCGTGAAGCGGTGAGGCGGTCATGGTGGTGCTCCGTTCGGGGTGTGCGTCGCGTTCACGCCGCGTTGCGGCAGCGATGGATGGAATCGTCATTCCCTTGGCGCCTGAATCGTGACGAGTTCGACCGGAACCAGCGCTGCGCCGCCGAGGACAAGATCGCCGTCGGCGGCGGCCGTGATCGGCGTGGGTTCGATCGCGAGATTCACGATTGCCACGGCCTCTGTCACCTGCCGGGCATCAATCGTGCAGGGTCGGTCGAGCAGCTGCGCAGCCACCTTGGGCGGTATCTCGAAGCCTTGGGTGGCGTAACGCATTCCGGCGATGTTGCCTTCTAGCGCGGAACCGTCGTGCGCGGCGATGAACCCGTGCGCGGCTGCCGTCACCCGATCGACTGCCGAAGCGCCATCCGGCAGCACGACGCGGTAATGGCCTTTGACATGGCCGCCCACCGCGCGGAATCCGGTGAACGACCAACGCAGTGATGACCGGTAGCCGGCCGACATGGCGGATCGTAGCGTGTCGGGCAGATCGAGGACGAAGTGGACGGGGCGGCCCAGAACGATCAGCTTCGCATGGTCTTTCGTGACCATGAAGCCGGATACCGCTTCATCGTACGGCTGTTCCCGAACCAGCCCCGACTTGAAAAACTGATCCTCTGACGGCGGCTGTTCCGTGTGTACTTGGGGTTCGTGGCAGCCCGGCAGCGCGATGCAGCCCGCGACCAAGGCGGCGTGCCAGCACCGGCGTGCGATCGATATGGTCATTGTCTTGTCCCGTCTTGTGCGGTTCGGTTCTTTTGATGCCCTCGTCGCGGGATTCTGGCGGATCCGCTGCGCGTTGTCGAACGGGATATCTGCCACGGCAGCGGTCGATGGCCCTTGTCCGTGCCGTGCCGACAATGTTTTCGTCGCCGCTTTCAACCGTCTCCGCCATATCTTATTATTCGGCCAGTGCGGAGGTATACCGGCAGCCAACGGTCATGTCGAGGCATGACGCGCCGGTATGAATTACCGCATTTCGGCTGGCGCGTCGCACGATGCGCGGTCGAAACGACAGGACACGCGTGACCAGCGCGTATCCCGAAAAAATGACGAGAGGGCGCGATGGTACGACTGGTCTTGCTGCTGCTGGGCATCGAATACTTGCGTACCCGCTGGCGCGGGCTGACCGTGCTCGGCTGGGTGTGGATCGTCGCGGGCGTCGTGATCTTCGTCGATGCACTCGATGGCGCGCTGCACTTCCCGATCCAGATCTTTGCGTGGCTGTTCCTGATCGAGGGGCTCGCGACGCTTGCCGTGGCCGGCAGCGGCGTCGGCGGCCAGCGCATTCTGCGCTATGTGAAGGGGATCGCGGTGGTGGTCGCTGCCGGGCTCGTGTTCGCGGGGCATCACCACGGCCATTTCCTGCTGTCGATGATTTTCGGCACGCTGTTCCTCGTCGACGGGCTGCTGCAGTGCACTGCGGCGTGGATGGTGCGCTATCGCCGCTGGAACGTCGCCTTCGCATGGGGCGTCGTCGAGATCCTGCTGGCCATCTTCTTCTATCAGCCGTACCCGACGCACTATGTGGGCACCGTGCCGTACTGCCTCGGCCTGCTGCTGATGTTCGGCGGGATGCACATGCTGAGCCTCGCCGCGCGTGTGCGGCGGCTGACGCGCAATCCGGCGTTCGCGACGTCGCCGGCGCCGGTGCTCGCGCCGGATCTCGACGATGCGCGCGACCGGCCGCATTTCGCGCAATCCGAATGGGACGGCCCGCCGGCCGACGGCGAGCATGCGCTCACCGTGCACGTGTGGACGCCGACCGGCACGTCGAAGGCCGAAGCGCAGCGCTATCCGGTGATCGACCGCTATATCGCGGCGGTGGACGTCAATGGCGTGATCTCGACCGGGCACGCGGCGCTGGAGTCGCCCGAGGGCATCTATATCAGCCTGTATCCGGGCGTCGAAATCGATCGTTCTCCGGACGAATTCACGCGCATCCTGCGCGCGACCCGCGAAAACGACGTGCCGGGCCTGTTCCAGCCCGACTACGCGACCGAGTCGAAGGCGTGGTGCCCGTCGACCGTGCGCGTGCGGATCCGCAACTACGATCCGTCGAAGCTGGATGCCTTCTGGACGTCGTACCGGCAGAACGCGACGTACAACCTCACGCACCGCAACTGCTCGAGCACGGTGTCGAACGCGCTCGAAGCCGCACTCGACGGTGCTGTGTGGCGGCTGAAGGGCGCGCGTGCCGGGTGGGGTGCGTTCGTGCGGCTGCTGCTCACGCCCGAGCTGTGGGTCGCCGCGCAGATCCGCAAGCGCGCGGTGACGATGGCATGGACGCCCGGGCTCACGCTCGACTATGCGCGCGCGCTCAGCATGCTTGCCGATCCGCGGCCGTTCGCGTGGTGGAAGGTCGCGCGCTCGGCCGTGAAGGCGATCATGACGTCGCGCCGCACGTGGCGCGAGCAGGACAACGCGGCGCTGTCGCCCGGCGGATCGGAAGCCGCGTCGATGAAGTGATCGCGTGCCGCCGGACGCGGGCCCGGCGTCACTGCGGCCGCCGCCGCGCGGCCGCGCGAGGTTGCTCGCCACGAGAACCCCCCCTACGCAAACAACAATGAACAAGACGAGAGCCTTCCGCATCCTGATTCCCGCCGCGCTGGCGCTGACGAGCGCCGGCTTCGCGCAGGCGAGCGCGGACGAGGTGCCGCGCATGAGCAACGACGTGTACCGCACGTCGGTGTCGTTCTGCTCGAACGTCGCGGCTGCCGAGAAGATCGAGTGCCAGGGCGACATGATCGCCGCGGGCAGCCGGATCGTCGCGGCGATCGGCGGCCTGCCGCCGGCATCCGCCACGTCGATCGACGAAGGCGCGCGCAGCAAGCTGCCGGCGGCGGAGCGCAAGGGGCTCGCGCCGGTCGAGCCGGGCGCGATCGACAAGGACGACGACCTCGCCGGTCTCGCCGGCATGGTGCGCCTGTGCGACGTGTACGAACCCGAGACGGCGTCGCGCGCGCGGCATCACGCGGCGCTGAAGCAGCAGGCGCCAGGCGCCGCACCGCGCGTCGAGGCGTTGCTGGCCGATGCGTCGACGGCGGCGCGCCGGCGCGTCAGCATCGGCGTGTGGCAGATCCTCGCGCTCGAAGGCCCCGAATCGATCACACGCGCGTGCACGCAGCTGGGCGCCGGGTCGTGAGGGGCGGCGTGCCGCCAGTGTGGCGGCACGTGTCGGCCGTGTGAGGCAGCGCGCGACGCGACGATGGGTGCCTGCACCCGCGCCGCCGGACTTCATTCGTCCACCTTCACATTCGTGCCATGTTGCGTCGGCAACAATTGCGGACAGACATTCGACAATCTTGCGGCGCATCCCGCGACCGCAAGCCTTTTCCGAGGAAACGCCATGCTCAAGACGCTCGCCCGCGCCGCTGCCGCACTCGCCGTCGCTTCCGTTTCACTGCACGCCACCGCGCAGACCAGCTACGACTACCTGTTGCTCGCCGCGTCGTGGGAGCCCGGCTTCTGCGCGTCGCACGACACACCCGAATGCACGAACCTCGCCGGCACGTACGCGGCGACGAGCCTGTCGCTGCATGGCCTGTGGCCGAACAACTACGACGGCAACCAGCCGTTCTACTGCGGCGTGCCGCAGAACGACATCGATCTCGACAACGCGCACCAGTGGTGCAGCATGGACGCTTACCCGATCAGCAGCGCGACCCGCAACACGCTGTCGACGTACATGCCGGGCGTCGCGTCCTGCCTCGACAAGCACGAGTGGTTCAAGCACGGCACCTGTTCGAACTCGGCATCGCCCGATGCTTACTGGAACCAGGCATCCGGCATGATCAGCCGGCTCGGCAACACGTCGTTCAACGCATTCCTGCAGGCGAACGCGGGCAAGACGGTCACGCGTAACCAGCTACTGTCGGCCTTCGAAGGTGCATTCGGCAGCAATACGCGCAGCGCGGTATCGCTGAAGTGCACGAAGACGAATGGCGTCAGCTATTTCACCGAAGCGTGGATCGCGGTGAAGACCAATGCGGCCGCGCAGTTCCCGAGCGCCGCCTCGCTCGTGACGGACGGCAATACGCAGGGCACGTGCCCGACGTCGGGCGTGTATATCGCGAAGTAACGGGGAAGGGCGAAGGGGCGACGGCGCGCGACATCGTGTGCGCCGTCGCCGGTCACGGCTTCGGCGGGATGCCCGACCACAGCAGCCGGGCCAGTTCCGGTGCGTCGAGTTGCGGCTCGTGTTCGTCGATCGCGTCGGGCAGTGCATGCCACGGCACCGCCGGATTCCGGTGATGCTGCAAATGAAGGTTGATGTGATACGGCCACACGAACACGCGGCCGATCCAGCCCGTGCGCCATGAATACGTCCAGTCGGCCCAGCCGGGCGTCGCGTGCGGGCCGCCGCTGTGCTCGGCCATGCTGCGGATCTTCTGCAGCAGGACCGACAGCGTGAGCAGCGTCACGAACCACAGCGCGGCGACCAGCAGGATCGTCTGCACGGTACAGGCCCACACGAGCAGCGCGACGATGACTCCCCATACCGCCGCGGCTGCCTGGAAAGGCCGGCCGAGCCGCGTATTCTGTCCGCCCGCGCGCCGGAATGCCGCCATGTTGCGCACCATGTTCAGCACGAGCAGGTCGCCGAGGAACTGCCGCGCAAGCGGCCATGCGTCGAGCGGCCGGAACCGCCACGGCTGGTCGTGATAGAGGAACTGCCGCTCCGGGTCCTGCGCGGTGCCGAGATGCCGGTGATGCGCGAGATGCAGCGGCCGGTAGAACTCGATGGGCACGAGCCCCGGCACGCCGATCGCGACGTTGATCAGGAAGTCGTTGAAACCGCGATGGCGCGTCAGGTGATAGTGGGTCGCGTCGTGATACAGGATGAACAGCGCATGCTGCCGCGTCGCGACGACGAGTACGGCAAGCGCATACAGGTACCACGCGCCGAGCGCGGTGGCCACCCGGATCGCCACGACGATGCACGCCCATTCGAGCAGCATGGCCGCCATCGTGCGCAGGTCGACTTTGGCGCGCAGCAGCGCGAGCGTGAGCGCGCCGGCCGCGATGCCGATCGCGCCGCCCCACACGACGTCGGCGGCACGATGCTGGCCGGTGGTCAGGACCGTCACCATCAGCAGCGTGCTCCACGCGGCGAACAGCACGGCTGACCGTAGTCGGAGCGCCACCAGCACGATGGCGATCGCGACCGGCAGCGCGACGTGCCCGCTCGGCGATGCGGCAAGCGGCGTGTCGATCCGCTGCAGCCACGCGATCCAGCCGTCATGAGCGGGCGGCCACGCGACGGCGGTCGGATGCAGCAGATGGCACACGAGGCAAATGCCGGCCGCGAGCGTGCCGGCGAAGAACGCCGGCAGCAGCCATGCACGGCCACGCCCGAGCCATACGAGCGCGGGCATCACGAACAGGTAGCTGAGGTAAAGCGGCACGGTGCCGGGCAGCAGCGGAACCGCGCGATCGAGTGTGCTCGCCGGAATGATCGTGACCGGCCCGAGCGGCAGGTGCGTGACGAAGGAGTAGAACGCGCCCGTCACGACGAGATAGGCGACGAGCAGCGGCCATGGCCGGGCGATCGGCGTGTCGTTCGCATCCTGGCGGGAAACGGCGTTGGACATGGCGGGAGCAGGCGGGTAACGGGCTATCATAGCAAGCTGTTCAGTCTTGCAGGAGTACCCGATGGAGTTGCGTGCCACCGCCGTCGAACGTGCGGCCCTGGGCCCGGACGACATCGACCGGATGTTCTCGTTGTATGCGGCGTCCTATTGCGACACGGTTCGTGCGCAGTTCGACCGCGACCTCGGCGACAAGACGCACTGCATCGTGCTGCGCGACGGCGGCGGCGCGATCCAGGGCTTCTCGACGCTCAAGCAGTACGAGACACGCTGGCGTGACGCGTCGATCCGCGTGATCTTTTCCGGCGATACGATCATCGATCCCGCGCACTGGGGCACGCAGCATCTCGCGTTCGCGTGGATCCGCCACGCGGGCGACGTGTGGCGGCAGGCACCCGCCGTGCCGCTGTACTGGTTTCTGATCTGCAAGGGGCATCGCACCTATCGCTACCTGCGCGCGTTCGCGCGCGACTACGCGCCGCGTGCCGACCACCTGACCGCCCCGGCCACGCAGGACCTGATGGATCACCTGGCCGCGAGCCGCTACGGGCACGCGTACGACTCCGCCACCGGCCTGCTGTCGTTCGACACGCCGCAGGGCCGGCTTGCGCCCGTGCTCGCGGAGGTGCCGGCCTCGCACCGGCGGCTGGCCGACGTCGACTACTTCCTCGCACGCAATCCCGGCTACGCGCAGGGCGACGAACTCGTGTGCCTGTGCGAGCTGTCGGCGTCGAACCTGCGGCCGCTTGCGCGCCGGCTGTTCGACGGGGTGTGAGCCAAGCGCATGCGGATCCGTCTCGCGCAATCGGCCGACAACGCGCGCATTCTCGATTTCCAGTCCCGTCATGCGATGCAGGGCAGCCTGCCGCTGCGCTTCGATCGTGCGCCTGACTACTTCGCGCTGCATCGCTGCCACGCGCCGCATCATGAAGTCTGGCTCGCGGAAGATGAGCGTGCGTCGTTGAAGGGGCTTGCGAGCCTCGTCGTACGCGACGGCTATCTCGGCGAGCGCGCGCAGCCGGTCGCCTATCTCGGCGACCTGCGGCTGATGCACGACCGGCGGCTGTCGCGCGAGTGGACCGACTCGGTGCGCGCGCGCTTCGCGACGCTGCGCGCCGATGCCGGCGTGCAGCATGCGTATTGCTGCATGATCCGCGACAACCGGCTCGCGGTGCAGTCGCTGGCACGATCGCGGCGCGAGAACCGGCTGCGTTTCACGCACTGGCACGGCTACGAGAACGTGTCGATCTACGCGCAGCGCGGGCTGTCGTCGGTGCCGCGTTGCGTGCCGGGCGTGCGGATCGTCGATGCGCAGCCGCATCATGCGGACGCGCTGCGCGCGTTTCTCGATGCCGAATCGCGTCGCCAGCCGTTCGGCGGCGTGTTCTCCGCGGACGAATTCGCGCGGCGGCTCGACACGTGGCCATCGTTCGGCATCGACGCGTTCCTGCTGGCGCTCGACGCGCACGACAACCTGGTCGGCTGCGTCGCGCCGTGGGATGCGGGCGAAATCAAACGGATCGTGCTCGAACGGCTGCCGTTGCCGCTGCGGGCGGTCCGTGTCGCATTCAATGCAGTCGCACCCGCATTGCGCCGCCCGCGTATCGCGGCGCCCGGCGAGCCGTTGCGCGACGTCTATCTGACGCACCTGCAGGGGCGCGACCGCGATCCGTCCGTGTTCGCGGCGCTGCTCGATGCCGCGTGGCTGCGCGTGCGCAATAGCCATGCGCTGATGCAGTTGTGTCTGTACGACGGCGATCCGCTCGGGTCGGCGCTCGCGCGCTACCACGCGGCGCGTACGCCGATGGATCTCTATACGCTGTCGACCGGCGAGCCGGTCGTGCCGATCGATGGCCTGCTGGCCGGCCGCGTGCCGGGCTTCGAGATCTACCTGGTCTGAGCGCGCGTGACGTGCAGCAGGTCGGCGAACGCGAGCCAGAAGCGGCCGGCGTCGAAGCCGAGCCCGCCGAGCACGGGCTGGCCGTGGTCGAGCCGCGGCAGGCAGACCTGCGGGATACCGGCCATCACCTGGTGTTCGAGATAGAACTGTCCGTCGTGCGCGCAGCCGGGACGATGCCTGTTCAGCCGCCCGTGATGCGAATCGAAGCGCGTGGACGCCTCGACGGACCAGCTCACGCCGTGCACGAGATGCAGATCGCGCGGCAGCGCGGCAAGCATTGCGCCGACGCGCGGATCGCGCCGGCTGCTGATGTCGCGCGTGCCGGCGTCGGCCCAGCGCGTGCGCAGCATGCGGCGTGCGATGCGGTCGGGCCACGGTGCGGCCACGTGCGGCGGCATGCCGTGGCGGAAGATCGTATCGACGATCGCGGATGGCCCGCACGGCGGCTGCATCAGCGCGAGGCCGGCACAACGCGCCGCCAGCGCCGGGTCGCCGACGAGCGCGGCGAGCGTGTCGATGCCGCCCTTGCTGTGCGCAAGCGCGACGAATTCGCCGCCGGCCGGCAGGTGCTTGCGCAGGTACGCACCGATATGCGCGCCCTGATCGAACACGCCGCGCGCGGAACGCACAGGCACCGTCAGCACGCGATAGCCGGCCGCGCCGAGCGTCTGCCGCGCGCCGCGATTGCAGCCGGGCAGCCATTCCGAATACAGCCCGGCGACGAGCACCACCGTCGTCGTCAGCGGCAGGCGGGCGGTGCGCCGTGTCCAGCCGTCGATGAACGCGTCGGTCCGGTCGAGGTTCGCCGCGGCACGCGCGAACGGCGTTGCCGGATAGTGGCGGCGCCAGTCGTCGAACCCGTCGGGCGTCCACGGCGCGCGTGTCATGCGTGCGACTCCGGTTCGGATTCGGCAGTGGCCAGATACGGTTCGAGCGCGGCGCGTGCCGCGCGCAATGCCGCATCGCAGTCGAGGCGGTCGGGATGGAAGCGCGGCGAGAACCAGAACAGCCACATCGGCATCACGCGCGTGAAGATGCCCGGCGCGACGAACAGCCAGCGCAGCAGTTGCAGCCAGCCGCGCAGGTTCCAGGTCTGCCCGTCGACGGCGACGAGGCGGTGCACGAAATAGATCAGGTCGATCACGAAGTAGACGGAGATCCCGAGCATGGCCGCGCAGCGCACGACATAGCGCCGCACCGCGTTCGGCATGGCCGCCGCGAACACGTCGAACGCGACGGTCTTGTGCTCGGTTTCCTCGATCGCATGCCAGCGCCACACGGCCGCCATCGTCGGATCGGCGCCGTCGAGGATCGCCGGGTCGCTCAGCAGGCGGTGCGCGAGGATCGTCGTGTAGTGCTCGAGGCACGCCGTCAGCGCGAGCCGCGTGACGGGCGCCACCTGCCGCGCGGCATTGCGCTGGCGTGTCTCGAGCAGCGCCTCGAGCGCGTCGACCGGCACGTGCTGCGACGCGAGGCGTGCGTTGTAGCGCCGGTGCACGCGGATATGCGACGCTTCCTGCCGCACGAACGCGTCGACGTCGGCCGCGAGCGATGCATCGCCGCCAACCTGGTCGCGAAACGGCCGCACGCTTTCGATGAAGAAGCGCTCGCCGAGCGGAAACATCACGGAAAACGCGTCGAAGAAGCGCGTGACATGGCACGTACCGCGATACCAGAAGCGCGGAATGCGTTCGTCGATCGCGAAGCGCACGTCGCGGGTCGGCATGCGCGACGCGGGGCTGTCGGCGCTCGGGCGGCGAAACGGCCGCATGCTAATTCCGCCCCGCCACGGACGGGGCGCGGGCCGTTACCGGCGGCTGACGCATCTGTTGTATCCTCCCGTGCAAACAACCGCCATTCCGAGCCATGAACCGACCGAGCGCGCAAGCCGCTGCCGCGCAGACCCGACGTTACGATCGGGCGAACCTGCTTGTGCTCGCGCTGCAGAGCGTGGTGTGGGCCGGTACGCTCACCTGGCTGTCGCATACCGGCGCCGGCGCGATCAAGTGGCTCGTGCTCGTGCCGTTCTGCCTCGTGATGCAGGGCGTGTTCTCGATGATGCACGAAACCTTTCACGGGTTCGGGCATCGCCGGCCGATCGCGAATTATATGATGATGTGGTGGGCGTCCACGATGTTCGGCGCGGCCGCGACGCTCATTCACGTGAACCATCTCGGCCATCACGTGCGCAACCGCACGCGCGCCGAGCGCGCGGATTTCGCGACGGCAGACGAATCGCTGCTGCGCAAGCGCGTTGAATACTACGCGGCGATCCTCGGCGGCATCTGGCTCGGCAGTTTCGTCGGCAGCTTCGTGCTCGCGCTGGTGCCCGGTCGCACGATGCAGCGGCTCGCCGCGCGCGGCGACGACAACACGTACGCGGCCGCCTTCAAGGAATTCAAGGCGGCCGACTTCCGTCGCATCCGCTACGAAACGCTTGCTGCCGTGGGTGCCTGGCTGCTGGCCGGCTGGCTGCTCGACTGGTCGGCGTCGGCGGTGCTGGTTGCGTATGTCGCGTTCGCGTTCTCGTGGTCGTCGCTGCAATGGGTGTACCACATGCGCACGCCGCTCGACGTCGTCGAAGGCACGTACAACATGCGCGCGCCGACGCCGGTGCGCTGGCTGCTGCTGAACTTCAACTACAACCTCACGCATCATCGCCGCCCCGCGCTGCGCTGGCAGGACATGCACGCGGTGTCGGACCTGCGCGAGACGCGGCCGCTGTGGTACGGCTGGCTTACGATCTTCGCGCCGCCGCGCCGGCTGCCCGATGATCTCGCGCAACTCGACAAGACCTATTTCTGATGGACGCGTCCGCCCGCAGCCCGGCCGACGCATGGCGCACGTTCGCGCGCGCCGCGCAGCCGGACGTCGATCGATGGCAGGCCGGCCTTGCAGCGCCGGGTGACATGCAGGCGCGCCGGCTGACGGCGCTGCTCGCCGCGAACCGCGATACGGCATTCGGACGCCGGTTCGGCTTCGACCGGATCGACAGCCCCGCGCAGTTCCGTGAACGCGTGCCCGTGCATACGGCCGCCGATTTCCTGCCGTGGCTCGATCGCGTGTCGCACGAAACGGAACCAGTGCTGAGCGCCGAGCGCCCGGTGTTCCTCGAGCGCACCAGCGGCAGCACCGCGCGCCAGAAGCTGATTCCTTATACGCCCGCGTTCCTGCGCGAACTGCAGGCCGCGATGATCGTATGGCTGGCCGACATGTATCGCGCCTGTCCGGCGCTCGGCGAAGGGCGCGCGTACTGGTCGATGTCGCCGCCGCTGCAGGCGCCCGGCGTCGCGCCCAACGGGATTCCGGTCGGCTCGGCGAGCGATCTCGACTACCTCGGCGACAGCAGCGCGGCCGCGCTCGCGTCGACGCTGCTCGTGCCGCCGCTGACCGGTAATGCAACGACGTGGCGGCGCGAGACGCTGCGCGCGCTTGTCGCGGATGATGCGCTCGCATTCATCAGCGTATGGAGCCCGACGTTCCTGACGAGCGTGCTGCGCCCGCTGTTCGATCGCGACGATGCCGACGGCGCGCGTGATCTCGCATGGGTCGAGGCATCGCTGCCGGCCGACCGCCGCGCGGCGCTGCGCGGTGCGATCGCGGCTGGCGATTGCCGGGCGCTGTGGCCGCGCCTGGCCGCCGTGAGCTGCTGGCTGGATGGCCCGAGCAAGCATTACGCCGACGCGTTGCACGTGCGGTTTCCGCAGGCGCAATGGCTGCCGAAGGGGTTGTTCGCGACGGAAGGTGTCGCGAGCATTCCGTTCGGCACGGGCGACGGTTGCCCGCTCGGGATCGGCAGCCACTACCTTGAATTCGTGCGCGACGACGGCAGCGTGTGCGACGTCGAAGGGTTGCGACCCGGCGACGATGCACAGGTGCTGTTGACCACGGGCGGCGGGCTGTATCGCTATGCGCTCGGTGATCGCGTGCGCGTGGTCGGCATGGCCGCGCGCACGCCGCGCATTGCGTTCGTCGGGCGCGCGGCGGCGAGCGTCGACCTCGTCGGCGAGAAGCTCGACGAACAGATTGCGGCCGAAGCGCTGAACCGCGCGCGTGAGCAGTCCCGCGAAGTCTGCGCGTGCGTCGTGCCGTGCGTGGCGAAAGAAGGACTGCCGCATTACGTGCTGTGCGTTGCCGGCGACATCGGCACCGATGCAGCCGACGCAATGTGCGCAACTGTCGAAGCCGGACTGGCGCAGGCGTTCCACTACGCTCACGCGCGCCGCCTCGGCCAGCTCGGTCCGCTGCGCATGCGCTGGCTGGGCCGATCGCCGGCGCTGCTCGGCGATCGGCTGCAGCAGGCGGCCGAACGGGCCGGCATCCGCGCGGGTGACGTGAAGCCGTGCGCGCTCGTGACGCGGTTGCCGATGGCCGATGCGTTGCTGGCGATGACGAATGAATGATGCGATGAACGACACGATCGAATCACGTGGATGCGGGCACGACTGCCCGTCGCGCGATGCGGCCGGTGCGCACGACCATGCGCCGCTACCCGACGGCCTGCACGAGCAATGGTTCGTCGCGTGCACCGAACGCGAACTCCCGCGCGACAAGCCGCTCGGCGTGCGGATCCTCGATACCGGCATCGTGCTGTTCCGGCAGCGCGACGGCCGGATCGCCGCGCTGATCGACCAGTGCGTGCATCGCGGCACGCGCCTGTCGGCCGGCAAGGTCGACCGCGACACGCTCGTGTGCCCGTATCACGGCTGGCGCTACGACGGCGAAGGGCAGGTCGTCCACGTGCCGAGCATCGACGGCACGCAGCCGGCCGGCACGCCCGGCCGCTACCCGTTCCGGCAGCGCACGCTGCCCGTGCAACTGCTCGACGGGCTCGTGTGGGTGTACCTCGGCACGGGCGATCCATCGGCGCGCGCGATCTTCCGGATGCCGTTTTGCGACGTCGCGCCGTGGCAGTCGTACTTCATGGTGAATACGTTCGACGGCGACATCGCGATGCTCGCGCAGAACTTCATGGACGTGCCGCATACGGTATTCGTGCACGACGGGATCTTTCGCAGCAGCCGCGGCCAGGCGATGGAGGCGACGGTCGCGACGACACCGGACAGCGTCGCCGTCACGTATCACGACGGCGACGACAAGATCGGCTTCTGTCTCGACTGGCTCACGAACCCCGATCGCGTGCCGCTCGCGCACGTCGACCGCTTCATCGCGCCGAACGTGACGCGCTGCGACTACCTGTGGGGCGAACGTTCCGGGTTCCTGATCGTCAGCCAGATCACGCCGATCGATGCGCGCCGCTCGCGCGTCTATACGTACATCGCCTATCGCTTCCGGCTGCCGCGCTGGCTGCTGCGCGCGCTGCGGCCGCTGCTGAACCTGTACACGCACCTCGTGATCCAGCAGGACGTGCGGATCATGCGCGCGCACCGGCAGGGCCTCGACAACGCGCCGGGCTTCCGTCCGCACAACGTGCGCGCCGACATCGTGCACGTCGCGATCGACCGGCTGCTCGATGCGGTGAAACGCGGCGAGCCGCTGCCGGCCGCACAGTGCGGCGAGAAGGTGATGCGGTTCGAGCTATAGGCGCCGCGCGGCGTGTCTAGTGCGCGGGGCCGGTCTGGCCGGATGCGGGCGGCTCGAACGCGGTGCCGTCCGTCAGGTAGCGGTGCACGGCCGGCAAGTGTTCGAGCGCGAGCGCCGGATACGCGTGATGCACCTGGTGATAGCCGATGTTGCGCGGATACAGCACGAGCTTGCCGACCCAGCCGAACGTCATCGTGCGCGTCATTTGCCAGATCGATTCCGGCGCGCGTTCGTCGATCTCGACGTGTTGATGTTCGAGCAGCACACGGTTCGCGTTCATGATGCCGCCGACGATCCACGGCAGTCCGTAGTACGTGAGGAACGGCAGATCCCAGTGCACGACGGCCGCGATCGCGAGCAGATAGCCCGCGCAATGCGGCAGGTCGGCGCGCGCGCAGGCGATGACTTCAGGGTGGCGGCGCAAATCCTGGTGCGAGCGGTCCTGCATGAAGCCGCGCGCATACCATGGCCGGAACGCGGGCCACGCGAGCGCGAGCGGCGCCATCAGCGCGCGCAGCGGCCACCAGACCGGCAGCAGCGCGCCGCGCAGCATCATCACGCGCTGCACCCAGCCACCGCGCGCGGCCAGCCGGTGCAGGTATGGATCCTCGGCGGTGCCGACCGCGCGGTGATGGCGCAGGTGGTGATAGCGCATCGCGGCGATCGACGAACCGATCGTCCAGCCGGCGAGCGCTTCGACGAGCGCGAGCGGCAGCGTCATGCGCCGCATCGGGAGGTGGCAGGCGTCGTGCAGGATCACGCCGAATGCCTGCAGCCGGCCCGCGATCAGCAGCACGGCCGCGACATAGACGAACGGATTCGGCACGAAGCGGATCGCGGCCCAGCACAGCAGGATGCCGAGCCAGTCGATGCACGCATAGCGGACGAGCCGCCATGGCCGCGCACCGGCCGCGAACGGCAGCGTGCGGTTCAGTTCGGCGGGCGTCGGCAGGGTGGATGGCGTGAGCATTCGATGAGGTCGGGCGCACCGTCGATGGTGCGCATGCAGGCGTATCGGTCGGCAATATACACCGGTTTCCTCAGACGTCGAGCGGCCGCATTCAACGCGCGGCGCATGGCTTGCCGAACCAGCGCATGACCGCGTTTGCTGCTTCGTCGACGTTCAATGCATCGTTACCGGCCCACGCGACGACACCATCGGGCCGCACGCGCACGGCGCGCAAGTCCAGCCGGTCTTTCGCATCGCCCGCGCGACCGCTTGTTTACTCGAGCAGCCGCAACGCGTCCGCGAGCGACAGCACCGTCGTGCGCGATTCGAAGGCGGTGGAGAACAGATGCTCATGGACCACCGGGTCCGGGTCGTAGCAGCAGTCCTTGACCGTGTACAGGCGGAAGTCCGCATCGCTCGCGTGGGCGATCGACGACAGCATCACGCCCGTCGACGCGATGCCGACCATGATCAGTGAATCGACACCTTGCTCGGCCAGCCGCGCCTGCAGATCGGTGCCGAAGAACACGCTGGCGCGGTGCGCGATGATCAGCGGCTCGTCGGGCTGCCGGCCGAGCTCCGGGCACGGGCCGTCGTTGACGAAGAGGCCGAGCTGCTTGATGCCCTGGCCGTTCTTGTTGCGCGGGCTGACTTCCGGATAGCCTGGGCTGAACCGGAGGTTCGCGAACCAGACGCCGACGCCGGCGGCCCGCGCCGCATCGCAGAGCCGGCGCGTATTGGCGAGCAACCCGGGCGCGACGGACGGAAAGAGGCCGAGGATGTCGGTCTGATAATGCATGACGAGCAGTGCGGTGCTCGACGGCACGATGGCGGGAATCGGCGCGGACCGGCTGTCGCCGGGGTGCGTTGGGGTGGTCGTTGCGATATTCGGTGCGTGTTGCCGAGTCATGAACGGGAGTCTCCGATAGCCCGCGGGGAATGTCAGCGTCCCCGATTTGTACCGGAAAATCGGGTCGGCTGCCGATGCGATTTTCGTAGGGGCGTTTTACGTGCTGCGCGGCCGCCATATACTGGCATGCGCTTGGTCGAGTGTTGAAACGCAACGCCCGGCGCGATGCGATCTCACGCCACGGTGTACCTACGAGAGCGATACGCCATGCCAGTTACCGGATTCAGTCACTACAATCTGCGGGCAGATCGGCCGACGCTCGATGCGCTGCGCGATTTCTACGTCGACATCGTCGGCTTGCAGGAAGGGTTTCGCCCGCCGTTCAAGAGCTTCGGGTATTGGTTGTATGCAGGCACGCAGGCCGTGCTGCATCTGTCGGAAGCGCGGCCGGGCGAGTCGCGTCCGCCGAACGTTGCCAATACGTTCGATCATGTTGCGTTTTCCTGCGTGGATCCCCGCGCGATGGCGCTTCATCTGACCGAGGCCAACGTGGCATTCACGCGCGAGCACGTTCCGCTCACGGGGCAGGTGCAGATTTTCTTCCGTGATCCGGCGGGCAATGGCGTCGAGTTGAATTTCGCGCAAGGTGAATGAACGCGACAGGTTGGCGGAATCGACGCTCGATGCCACGAACTGTCTGCCCAGTGCGTTCAATTGACCGGGGGCCATCCGGACACTCGATCGTGAAAGCCACCGGCTCGGAGGATCGCGCTCGTGGTCGTCACGCTGGGCCAACCGCCGATTTCCGCTCATGCGCCGCATCGCAATGAATCCGCGGGCTTTTCGTGGCGTTGCCGTGACTCTGGAATCCGTGCAGTCTCAGCGCGGGCGGCGGTTGCCGGCGGCATCGGAAAGTCGAGTGCCACGCCGATGCCGACCGCCCTGATTCGGCCACTGGACCCGGGGAAATATCCGGGAACGGCGGGTCGTCAGTCGAACGTGATCAAATCCTTGAAGATCAGTTGTCCCCACTGATTTCCGCGCGCGTGCACAAGCAGCCCGCCAGCCGAAAGCCCGCCCAGTTTGATTGGCGCGAAACCGAGTTTTTCAGCGAGCGTGCCGATCTCCGCTGCGGCGGCGTCATCGTCGCTCGCCAGGAACACGACTCTCCTGCCACCCTGTACGGCCGGGTCCTGGCCGAGGATGGCGGCAACCAGATGGTTGAAGCCTTTCACCAGCCTGGCTCCGGTGAACGCGTTCGCGACGAAGGCCGAGGACGGGAGGCCGCCCAGTTCCTCGGGCGGGGCCTGCGTGTTCATCGCGTCGATGATGGTCTTCCCGTTCCAGTCGGGCAGCGCTTTTGCGACCTCCGGGTGCGACTCGAAACGGACCGCCAGAAAGATGATGTCCGCCTTGACGGCTTCCGCCAGGGTTTGGGGAATGATCGTGGGGCCGATCGCGGCCGCATCGGCTGCAAAGCTTTCGGCGTCGCGCGTGGTGACAACGGCCACTTCGATGCCGCTGCGGGCGAACGCCCTCGCAAGTGCGTGGCCGATCTTGCCGAAGCCGATGATTGCGTAACGCATAGGTCTCTCCTTGGGTTCTCTGCGCGGTCAGAGCTTGTAACCGCCGCTCGCTTCAATGGTTTGGCCGGTCACCCAATGGCCTTCATCGGAGGCCAGGAACGCCACGACGGCGGCGATTTCCGAAGGCTCGCCGAAGCGGCCCAACGCGATCTGGGCCTCGGCCGCCTTGACGAGTTCGGGATTCTCCCGAAAGGCGGCGTTTGCATCCGTTCGCGTGAAGCCCGGCGCGACGGCGTTTGCGGTGATGCCACGCGGCCCCAGCTCGATGGCGAGCGTATGGGTCAGGGTATTGATGGCTGCTTTCGCCATTGAGTAGATGGGCGCTGCCGTCACGGGCCTCGTGGCGGCGGCGGAAGAAATGTTGATGATGCGGGCACCATCGGCGAGACGATCCAGAGCGGCCTGAATGATGAAGAAGGGCGCGCGGGCGTAGACCGCCATCAGGGTGTCCCAACTCTCCGGCGTCGCGTCCTTGAAGCCGACCCAGCCGGAATTGCCGGCGTTGTTGACCAGAATGTCGAGGGCTTTGGTTCCATTCCGCTTGGCGAGTTCATCGTCGAGTCTCTCGAACAAAGCCGGGACGACCGCCGGATCAACGAGATCCGCGTGGATCGCGAACGCAGTGCCTCCCGCTTTCTCGATGGCTGCGATCGCCGCGTCCGCGCCGGATTGACTGGCGTTGTAGGTGAGTGCGACTGTCGCACCGTCCTTTGCAAGACGTTCGGCGATGGCGCGGCCAATGCCCCGTGATGCGCCGGTAACGAGCGCAGTTTTGCCCTTTAACGATTGCGTCATTTGATCTTTCTCCTCAGAGTTGTGCCAGGCCACCGTCGACGGCGACCTCGCTGGCGGTCATGAAGCTGCTGTCCGACGACGCAAGAAAGGCAGCCACCGCCCCGATCTCCGCCGGATCGGCCATACGCTGGAGCGGCGTCATCGCCCCATAGGCCTTCTGGCCTTCTTCGCCCAGCGCTTCCTTGGCCAGTTCGGTCGCCGTCGCACCGGGCGACAGCACGTTTACGCGGATGCCGGTGCCCTTCAGGTCCTCCGCCCAGGTCCGGGCGAGGTTGCGTACCGCTGCCTTGCTCGCGCTGTACGCGGTGAATCCCGCGGCTCCCGTGGTGCCGGCGCTCGATCCGGTCAGGATGATCGAACCGCCCTGGCTCATCAGGGGCAGCGCCTCCTGGACCGTGAAGATCGAACCCTTCACGTTGGTGTCGAAGATTTCGTCGATGTGTTCGGCGGTGATCTTGCCGAGCGGAAGCGGGCTTCCCGCCCCAGCATTGGCGAACACGATGTCGAGGGTTCCGCGCTCCGCCTTCACCGCAGCGTAGAGCCGCTCGAGATCGGCCCGATCGGAAACCGAACCCTTCACCGCGCGGGCATGGGGCCCGAGGTCGGCTACGGCGGCGTCGAGCGCTTCCTGCCGGCGGCCGAAGATGAAGACGAAGGCGCCTTCGTCGATGAAGCGTCTTGCGGCGGCGCGGCCGATTCCGGTAGCGCCGCCGGTGATCACCGCGGTCTTTCCATTCAGTCTGTTCATGCCCTGCATCCTTGGAAACGAAAGCGACGAACATGATTCTGGGCCTCTTGATTCATGAATCCAATTGACTGAATATCTATAGATGCCATCTACTTTCTAGATAGATATGCTGGACAACGTCACCATCAATCAACTTCGGGCTTTTGTCGCGGTATGCGACCAGGGGAGCTTCTCCGGGGCTGCACGGCAGTTGAGGCGTGCACAGTCGGCGATCAGTCACGCGATCGGCGCGCTCGAGAGTGCCTTCGACGTGGTGCTGTTCGAGCGCAACACGCGCAAGGCGACGCTCACGGCCGCAGGCCGCAGCCTGCTGCCGGATGCGCGGGGGGTGATCTCACGCACCGAGGAAATGAAGATGCGCGCGGTTGCCATTGCCGAAGCCGGGGTGCCACAGGTCTCGATTGCCGTGGATACCTATTTTCCGCGTGCGCACCTGATCGAATGCCTGCGCATCCTGCAGGCGGACTTTCCAACCGTTGCAATCAATCTGCGCATGACGACCATGCAGGGCGGCGAGCGTCTGGTTCTCGACGGCACGTGCGCATTGGCGGTCACGATCATGGACGTGCCCGAGTTGAGCCAGGGCACCATCGAACGGCAGCATTTATGCGAAGCGCAAATGGTGACCGTCTGTGCGCCATCGCATCCGCTGGCCGCACTCGCGGGGCCGATCCCGCGGGAGGAATTTGGCCGGCATATCCAGCTCGTCGTAACGGACAATCAGCCCGATGCGGGAAAGAGCCAGCAAGGCGTCGCCAGCGAACGCCAGTGGTGGGTGAATGATCTCGGCGCGAAGCACGATCTGCTCAGGGGAGGCTTGTGCTGGGGGCACATGCCGCGCCATCTGGTCGAGGAAGACCTCGCGAAGGGGGCGCTGGTCGAACTCCGGCGGCGCGCGTGGCACATGCGCTCGCTCACGTTCATGACCTCCCAGCGGCGCGGGTACGCAGTCGGACATGCAAAACATAGTGGAACCAAGCCCTGCAAGGGATTGCCGGGAGCCGGATATGCTGCGAACTCCCAGAACGAATATCGATCTGATTTAGAACCTGGGAGCTGGAGCGCGCCGACATGACCGACGATTTCTTCCGAAGCCGCCTTGATTCGATGATCGACCTGCGCCATCCGCTTGCGGTGCTCGCGACGCGCATGCCGTGGGCGCAGCTCGAAGCTACGATGGCGCCGCTGTTCGCGCATCGCAATCGTGAAGGCATTGCTGCGCAGGTGATCGATCTGTTCGGCGCGACAGCGC
>NZ_NKFM01000073.1:0-29108 GCF_002223085.1 Burkholderia sp. HI2714
AGCAGCGCGAGGGCGTGATCATTGCGAACCTCGTGAACCGGTGGAACAGCTTCGGCAAGGCGATTTGCGTCAAGACAGCCTAATTGCGCCCGCAACCAACTGAGCGCATACCCTGTCGAACAAAGCCGATTATAGAGACATTTCATGTCGAAGGCTTACTTACTCTCGATTTGGTAATCATCCGACTTTACTGTGACGGCCGCAAAAACCACCGGTGTTGCCGCCATCGAGACTTTACCTGCCCACTGCTTGACGTCCTGCCATTGTGCCGGGTTGTACTGGTACTTTGCTTCTTTCTTAACGCAGCACCACCTCTCGCAATTTCCATGTTCAGTGGCGATTAGTGCGGCGACCTGATTCGACGTACTGGTGTTGACAACCTTCGCTCTATCATCGTTTTTCTTTTTAAGCTTTTCTTTTACATCATGCAAGTTTTTCCCCTGCGTCGCGTCCACGTCAACGATCCAATTGTTCACGAGCGTCAAAACGTCATTGAAATGTTCCAACTCTTTCTTAAGCTTGTCCTTTCGACGTTCGACCTGCTCAATCAGAAGAGCGAGCCTGTACATGTTGTCACACGTCTCATCGCTGCTGTTGTATTCTCTTATACCATCGTTAAGTGCTTCGAACGCATGCGCAAGCTTCCAGCGATACCGATCAAGATTTTCTATCGTCAGATCCTTGATTTCAAATTTTGCCGCTTCTTCAGGAGTTATGGCGCCGGATAATTGACTTTCGCGCACTTTGCCACGAACGGCGTCACTGACCGTATCGACGATTGCACTCGATATAGCGCCGACAACTGGCACGGGTATAAGGGCAAGAAATAGCTTACCGATACTTGTCGCCGCACCGATGGCTTTACTGGCAGCGGAACCTTTGCTCGAAATGGCACTCCGCCCGTTGTGAAGGAGCCTGGAGTGAAGGATCTGCTCATTCCAGGTTTTTCCGGCAACTTCCGCCTTAGCCTGCACAAACGGATCTGGATTGAAATACGGAGTAGGCATGTTGGTCTCCTTAAGCTCTCAACAGAAAGTAAATCTATAATTTAATCCGAATCCTTGAAGGACCGTATCGACGTCTTCTTCAAGGGTTTGGATGTCACGCGCCTTGAAGGCCAGCCACTCATATTTCATCTTGTGCCACAGTTTCTCGATGCGATTGAGCTCCGGGCTGTAGTGCGACCGGCGGCTTCTTTTTGCCAACTTCAGGTTTCTTTTCCTGGTCCCTATGACCAGCTCAGGCCCCGACCGTTCCACTTACCGACCTGTCCGAATTCCCGGCGCCACCTCAGCTACTCCCTCATTCAAGTCCAAGCATCGCAAGATAGCGCGACATGTCGCCCTCCGTGCGCACCACCTCGCGCATCAGCTCCGGCAACGGCATTTGTCCCCACAACACGACGCGCTGTAACAGATACGGTGTCGGGCTGTGCGGTTCGTGCTCGATCAGATAGCGGGCCACGAGCTCGAGTAACTGGTAGGCGTGCGCTCGGCTATCCACTCTCGCAGGCAGAGGCCTGCCATCGGCAGCCGTGGACGGCTCGTGTCCAGCCAGCGATTCCAGCGAAGCGTTGCTCATGACGATCTCCTTCGAAGCCGCGTGTGTAGTCGCACCCGTCGCGCCGGAGAAGTCCCGTGCGGTGTCGTCATCGGCATTGCGTTGCGGTGCCGCAGGCCGCGCATGGTCACCAAGCAAGTTCGTCACCGCCAACGAAAGCCGCATGAGAACGTCATCCACGCGACCGAGATGCGGTGAATCATGTTGCAGCAGCTCGTCGAGCAGGTCTTTTAATGTACTCCACGCTGCCCGTGCCGCTTCAAGTTGCTGACGCAACGACATCAGGGCAGTCAAATTGCTACCCTGCTTCATATGCCGTTCGAGCAGATCGCGAGAGAGATCCGCCGCCTGCGCATCGTCGCCTTTCGCAATCATGCGCTGCCACTCGTCGAGGTTCACGTGCGCCGGTTCACGCTCATCGATGACAAGCAGCGGTACGTGCAGCGTCAGCACGAGCGGCAACGTGTCATCGAGCCAGACAAACGGCGCGGCACGCGCATCGGCATCACCCTCCTCCAGCATCGGCCAGGCGCTTGACCAGTATTGTTCGGCGATGCCCATCAGCAAGCGTGTACCAATCATAAAGCCTTCTATGCTATGCAAATGCACCCATGCCTCGCACAGCCACGCCGCAAGCTGAAAATCTTTGCTGCGCGTCGCGAGCGCGTCGAGGCTCAATGCCGCAACGCGTTTCCAGTCAGCCTTGATGAGCGGGCGCTCCCATTCGCCCATTGGCAGGCTCGCATCGTCGTGGTGTCGCGCGTCGCGGATCTGCTGGTACACCGGTTCGTAGCGCAGCGAATAGCCTGCGCCGCCTTCGCCGCCGGACACGGGTGCTAGCAGCGCATCGAAGTCGGCACCAAAGCCCGTCTCGACATCAATCGGAAAATCCTGCTTCATAGTGCACTCCACTCCGGTGTGCGCACCGGGAAGCTGCTGGGCCATAGCAGTGGCGTTTTCTTGCCGGCGGGCATGAGCGCGATGCGCACATAAACGCGCCCATACGCCTGCTTCGGCAAAAGCGAAAGATCGGTGGGGTTTTCCGTGCTCAGCGGAAACTCGATTTTCAGCAGTTGAGAGGTGCGCTCGCCGCTACCGCTGGCGTCGGCTACGCGCTGGCGGTTGATGAACGTGATGAGCGCCCACGGATCGGAGAACTGCCATGTGACCGTGCGCCCGTCGGTCGAGTAGGCTGGCTGCTGCGCGTCCGCTGCGGCCGCCAGCGGCGAGTCCTTCGCGAAGCGCAGCACGAGCGAGACCGACGTGCCGAAGTCCCAGTGCAGCGCACGCGGCGCTTCTTGCATCGATAGACTCTGCGAGCCGATGGTGAGCGTCCAGTCGATTATCTGGTTCGCCGCGACTTCAGCGTTCCGGTTGACGCGGAACTCGACGTTCACGTCGTAGCCTGCTGCCGCACCGTCGTCGGATGGATAGAGCGGCGCGAGCAGGGCCTTCACCTGGTCGAAGTTCTCGATGAACCGGCGCACCTTGTGGTTCGTCATCGACGAAGCGCCGGAGCCCGACGCATGGAACGTCTGCGAAACCGGCTCGTAGCGCTTGAGCACCTGACCCAGTTCGCCAATGTCGGCTACACCCGGCATGCCGTTGTTACGCGTGGCGACGCGCAGCATGTCGCCGTTGTCGAACGGCATGCGCCCTGCGACGCTCCTGTTGAACGCCGTGGCGAAATTGCCCCACTGTTGGCGCATGTCGAACACGTACCACTGGCTGCAACGCGCACGCAGGCTGTCATACAGCCGTGCGTGCAGCGTGGCGAAGTAGTCGTCGCCGTTCGTCGATGGCCGGCCGGTGAACTTCGACATGCAGCCGGTCAGGCCGGAATCGGCTGCAACGGAAAGCGCGAACTGCTCGAGGCGCAGCAGGCTGCTGTTCGGGTTCTTCAGGCGGTAGCGCTCCAGGTCGTGATTGATCGCCTGCCAGCGCTGCGCGAGCGGCGAGGTGGCGTCGCTCGTGTCGAGTGCGGCGAGATACGTCGAAGCCTGCTTGCCGAGCGCGAGTGCGCGTGACGACTGCTGGTCGAGATACTGCGCGAGCCCGGCCGCGTCGGCAACGCCGAACGCCGCGAGAATCGGCGAACGCAAGTTGTGCGCGCTATCGCTCGCATACTGGCGCGTGGCGTACAGTTCTGACCGCATGAGCACGTCGTCCACGCGGCGCAGGTGCGACATGGCGTCGTTCGACACCAGTGTTTCAAGGTCCTCAAGTTGAGCACTCGCGCGAAGCTCAGTGAGCAGCGCCTCGATGCGCGCGAGCCGCGCACGAGCCGCGTCGAACGCCGCGCTGTCCGCTTCAACAGGCGTCGTGGTGATATTTGCGGCCGCAGCGGTCTGGTCGAGGATCAGACGCGCGAATTGCTGATCGAGCGCAGTCTCGATGTGGGGACGTACCGCCGCAGGCAAATTCGTAAGGCCCCCGGCGAGGAAGCGCTGGCGCACGTCGCCAAATGCGAGCGCTTGGTCGAGCTGCGCGCGGTCCCAGACGATCGTCGAGCCATCAGTGAGCGTGGGCAACTCACGGTTGCGCGGCGCCACCATGAACGGCTGGCTCAGCAGTCCCGATAAACCATCGCGCAATGCGGCCCGGCCCGGCGAAACGCTATAGCGCGCATCCTTTTCGACCCAGATGACGCCGCTGTCCACGCCGCCGAACTGCTGTGCAAACTCGCTGCGGAAGGCCTGGAACGCGGTGTCATCGCGCTGGCGGATCTGCGCGGCGAGATCGGCACCGAGCAGGCGGTTCTGCGCCACGCGCGCAAACGTCCGGTCGTACGTCGCCCCCGGTATGAATTGCGTCTGATGGATCCACCCTCCCTGGCCTGAGGCTAGCAGGTCGCGCTGCGTGTCAATCCCGGCCACCACCGCGCGGTAGCCATTCGTGATACTCGTGAAATCGCCCGCGCCCGAGTCGGCCACGGTTAGGCTGCTCAGATGAGCGGAAATGGCACGTTCCGCGACCAGCAGCGGATTGCCAGTGAACATGGTGGCGTGGAGTTGCTGAGCGCCCTTATCAAGCGTGCAGCGCAGCGCCTGCTGTACGACCGGAAGATTGATGCCCATCGGGCCGTTGCCGGTCACTTTGTGGCCGTCCTGATCACGATAGAAGTAAGGTACGATGCCTGCGACGCTGCCCTGAAGGTCCGCGCCGAGCGCATAGCGCACCACGAGCCGCAACGAGTCGGCGTTATCGGGCGTGGGATGCTGCAGACGCTGCAGCGCCTGCAGCGCCGCGTCGAGCTGATCGACGTTGTTCACATAGAACTGAAGCGCGCGCATCTGCGGCAAATTATCGACCGCGAGGCCGAGCGGCCTGCCTGCGCCGATGCCGCTCGCGCCGGGTGCCACACAGTCGTCGCCGATGATCAGCTGGCCCGTGCTCGGGTCGCGCCCCACGCCGGTGAGCCGGCTCACGTGCGCATACATTTCGCGCTCCAGGGCGGCAACGGTGATTTCGCCAAATTCGCGTTCGAAGCGATCCTTCACGCGTGTGTTCAGGTCATCGACGAAGGCCCACGAGCCAGGCATGAAGATCGTCCAGCCGCTGTTCGTCCTGAGGTTCTGGTTCATTGAGATCAGCGCAAGGGCCTTACGGCGATACCAATCGGCGGGCAAGCCCTGGTCTTGCTGCGCGGCGTTCGCGCGCTCATCCGAGTCGCGGCGCAGCGTGCCGAGGGCCGCAATGAGCTCGCCGTTGCAATGACTTAGCTGTACCGTCGCGACGACGAGCCCGAGACCCCAGCCGCCGAGCAACGCAATGCCACCCCAGCGCAGCGCGCGGTTAAGCACGGGACGCGTGAGGTGCTGTGAGCGTGAAGGCCGCGTGAGGCCATATTCGAGGAAAATCTTCTTCTCGAACAGATCGCGCAGGAACGCAGGCTGCAGCATGAGATCGTTGATTTGACCGCCGGGCTCGCGCTGGTCGTCGCCCATCTCCGCGTCCGCCGCGTTATCGATGTCATACACGGCGTAGCGGGACTCGCTCGCCGCGTACGGCGCAAGCGCCTCGTGAGCCTCGCCGGTGAGCGAGTCGAGCTCGCCCTCCACCGTCGGGGCCGCGGCCTGCGCCACACTCCATTGCGTGAATTCGCTCGCGTCGCCGGTCAGGTAGATACCGCGGAAGAAGAACGGCTCGTGGTACGCGCTCGCGCGCAGCAGTTCGTCGACGTAGAGCTGGAGCTGCGCGCGCATGGCGTCGATGCGCGATGGCAGTTGCAGGAACTGACGCGCGTCGAGGTGGGCGGAATCGAGCGCGAACAGCTCGGCGCTCGCGTCCGAGACCGAGCGCATGATGCTGTTCATCGCCGTATCGACCCAGCCGGTCTGGTAGGTGGTCGAGAGATCGTAAGGCGAAGACCAACCAAGCATGCTCGCGCGCAATGGCTCGGGCAGCGAGCGCGCGAAGGTCGTGAAGCCCGGCAGCGACTCGCAGCTGGTCACGATCACGTAGACGGCGAAGCGCATCGCGAAGCGGTTCTGCGCGAGCCACAGGCGGCGGTGCGCAAGCTTCGCGTGGCGCATGAGCTCGAGGCGCGCGTCAGCATCGTCGGCGAGCAGCGTGGCCGCGGGCACCGTGATGACCACCGAGTCGAACGGGCGCTGCTGGCGATAGTTGCGGCACAGGCTCAGGAACTCGTCCCACGGCTTGCCGTCGCCATCATCGTCGGGCGAGCCCAGATAGGCCGCCTTGATGTCCACCACGATGCCGCGATCGAAGAAGTGCCACGAAATCCCCTGCGTGGCCGCGAGGCTCGCCGCGTCGACGCCGAGCACGCTCGCCACGCCCGCCTGGGCGATCGGCAGCGGACGCAGATCGTTGCCCTCGTTGAGGATCATGATCCACGGAATGTTGTAGCGCTCGGTGCGCGACGCGATGTTGCCTTCGATGAGCTCGACGGCCTGGCGGAACGCGCTGCGCAGCGAGTCCGAGCGCAGGCGCACGATCTTGCGCTCGGTGGCGGGCTTCGCGTGCGAGCCGTGCAGCGCAAAGTAGAATACCGCGCCGAGCACAGCACACGCGACGAGCGTGAGCACCGCGATGGAAAGCAGGAACATGTTGCTCGTCAGCATGAACGCGCCCTCACGAAAAACGGGCTCGACGGTGTCATTGCACGCTCGCGTATCAAACGATTTTGATTCATCGCCTCGCCTCCGTCGCCGGGTCGGTATGCAGGGCGGCGCGCACGGGCCACGACTGCCAAAGCCAGAGCACCTCGGAAATCGCCAGCAGCGACACAAGCGCCATCGTGAAAATCACGGCCCAGCGACTCAGGGTCGGCAGCTTGCGCGGTGCGACATGGGAGAGCGTGTTCCCGTAAGCGGCCTCAGAGAGCACACGGTCGCGGCCACCCAGATCGGCGCGTCGCTGATAGACGAACTCGTAGAGCTCCTCGTGGTAGCTGCGCAGGCGCTGGGTGGCGTCGGCGCCGCGAAAGCGCCCCTGGAAGCCCATGGCGAGCGAGAACAGATAGAGGCGTGCAATGCTGCGGCGTGAGCTTTCGCGCTCAGACAACAGCTGCTCAATGCGGCGGAACACGAGGTCGCCCGCCACATTGCTCCGGAACAGCGTCGATTCGAGCAGATACTCGGTCCAGCGCTCGCGCCCGGCCCATGGCGTGTTGAGCAGGATTTCGTCCGCGAGCACGGCCTTCAGGTAACGTGCGTCGGAGACAATCTCCATTTCGAAGCGTGTGGTGTCGCGCCGCGACTGCAGCGTCTGGATCTCCAGCAGGTTCAGCAGGTGGCGGCTCAGACCTTGCGCGGCGAGGTCCGGGTCTGTGCCGGGCAGTTCGGAAAAGCGCGCCTGAGCCTTCACGAGCTCGTCGAGGAAGGTCCGGAACTGTTCCGTCACGAGATCATCTTCTTCGGGTTCTAGTCGGATGCGTGCCATGCTCAGCGTGCCTTTGCGTTTAACATCTTCATTGCTTTCATCGTTGCATGATGTGGCGTGGTTCTCGTCATCGTCGCTTGCCTCATCCCTTCACGAACAGCAACACTTCATGAGGCCGTTGCGCGCTCGCATATTCGTTAGGATTGCTTATCAAGAGAATTTCTCTTTCGAGCACGAGCGTGGACTCTGTCGTTACCTCAAACAGTAGGTAGCCCGAACCCGAGCGCAAACCAAGATCCTCGGCATAGTCGATGCCGCGCCGCGCCGCGCCGAGCACCCGGCGGCTGCGCAGCGAGGCGTAGACCGACTGCGAGCCAATCACCGCTCCGTCCATCCAGGCAAGCAGGTCCCGATCGGACTGGCCGCGCAGGCCCAAGACGAGCCGCTCGCTGATCCAGTCCGGATGCAGCGCGATTTCGAACGCGCCGTGCCGGAATTCGAACTTGTGCTCGCGATACTCTTCGTTCACCTCCGACATTGACTCACGCAGCGAGCGCAGCAGCGGCGTGAACACCGAGAGCGGATCGCCGTGATTGTAGTCAGGCGGCACGGGCGGCAGGCCGCCTGGCTTAAGCATGGCGAGCGAGCCGTTGAGTGCGGCCAGCGCGTGATACAGCGCGAGCGGATGCAGATGCGGCGTTCGCAGCACAGCTTCGGCAAGCGGCAGCGCGCTCAGCAGGCTGCGCAGGCGGTCCTTCAGCTCCAGCTGCGCGAGGCGATCGCCGACCTGCGATGACGGATTCGCGGTCTGTCGCGCGACATATGCCGCCTTGCCGCGCAATTGACCCAACAGCGACGCCACGCTCGTCCACATGGGATTGTCACGGGCGACTTCGAGCAGCGGCGGCTGGTGCTCTCCGAGGCGGACCACTTCATTATCCTTGTAGAGTGAGCCGAGACGCAGCCATACATGCATCGCCGACGGCAGTTCGCCAGCCGCCAGCGCAAGGTTCGGAACGAGACGAGGAATGTCGGCAGGCGGAGCGTCGGACACTAGGTCCTCCACCGGCGCGGCCGACGTCGAGCGAAAGCGCCTGACCTGCGCCGCACGTCGCATCGTCGAGGCGCCGGGCAGCACTAGATAAAAGTCGAGTGGTCCGTTCGAAAGCTCGTCGGCAAACGGCTCCAGCGACAATTCAAGCCGCTCAGCACCCGCAGCCTGCACTTGATAGGTGACAGCCGTACCGTCTGGCAGGATTGCGTCGAGTTCAAGTACTCGCAGTTGCCCCGCAGGCAGCAGACCGTTATCGAACACGAGGCGGCGCACGCCCCAGCTGAACGGCGCTGCCGCGAGCGCCTGCCAGGCCACGAGCGCATCGGTACGCGAAGTCATCTGCTGAAAATGCTGGGGCGAGAGCAACATGCCCTCAAACCACTCGATCCTCTCGGGTACTGCCATGTTGCGGTCATGCATCATTTCGAATCCACGACGGTAAGGTTATTGCTGTCCAGCTGTACCACCATGCGGCCACTAAAATGCTCGATTCGCGCGCGATGTGCGCCCGGCCCCCGATAGTTGGCGAACACGAACGCACCGGCCACGCGCGAGCCCGCGAATTCGTCGCCACTCACGCCCATATGTTGGCTCGGCACGATCTCCCAGCTGCGATAGCGCAGGTTCTTCGGATACGTGCTCACGAGGTCGTCGCGCACCGAGAACCATTTCGACGCCGTCATCTCGGCGAGGCGCGCGAGCATCGCGGGGTCGCTCACGAGCACGACATCCACGGCCACGGGGCTGTTGTTATTGGCGTCGTCGCTCGCCGTGAAGGTCACTTCTGACCACTTCGCCTTCTCGCCGCTCAAACCGAGCGTGCTACATCCGCCCAACGCGAACGCGACACCCGAGGCCACCAGCAACGCGGCCGCACCGCGCGCGAGCCGTTCGCGCAAACGCAATCCCACCTTCTTCATCTCGCTCCCACTCCAATTCCCATCAGCAATATCAGCGAGGCCACCATGACCGCGCAGCCCGCCGCCAGCACGAGCTGCCCGCGCGTGAACGTGAAGCGCAGCACCGGGCTCACCCCAGCCGCGCTGCCCTGCACCTCGACTGCCTCCTTGCGCTCCGAAGGTAGTCCGGCGGACACCAGTGCGATCACCGTGCATACCGAAAGCAGGCTCAGCGCGTTGCGCGGCCCTTCGCAGATCAGGTCGACCGACAAGAGCAGCACGCCCGCCGCCTCGACGGGCAGATGCAGCATGGACAGCACGAAGCCTGTGTAGCCCACGGCCACCACACCTCTCTGCCCCGCCGAAGCGAATGCGGCCACCACCGACGCCGCACACACGAGCGCGATCTCGCCCGCCCCGAGCGGCCGCTCGTAGAGATTGGCGACGAACACCGTCGCCAACGTGTAATACAGCGCCGAGCCTGCGCGCACGAACACCGAGCCGAACGGCATCACGAGCTCTACGACGCCACGGCCGAAGCCGAGGCGCTCGCTCATCGCTTCGATTGTGTGCGGAATCGGCGCGGTGGTGCTGCCCGACGTCAGGCCGATCAACAATGGCGCCTTCAGGCAACTCAGCGCTTGTAGCAACGGTCGCCCGGAGCGCGCCGCGATGGTTACGAGCGCGAGGATCGCAAGCACGAAAGCCGAGAGCGCGAAGCAAAGTAGGAAGCTGCTCATCGCCTCGAGCGTTACGCCCTGCGTGTGTGACGTGAGATGCGCAGCGACGCCGAACACTAGCACCGGATTGAGCAGGTTCGCTTGCGCGATGATGGTTTGGAGCGCACGGTAGACGCCTTCGAACACGCTGTTGAGCATGCGCGTCTGCTCGCGCGAGAGCGCCGCGAATGCGAGGCCGAACAGGATCGTGCCGGTCAGGATACCGAGCGAATGCCCCTGCGCCAGCACGCGATAGAAGTTGTCGGGGAAGATATCGTTCACGCTGATGATGCTCGTCCCGGCGCCCGTGCCGCCCGCGCCGCGGTCAAACAGCGCAACACGTACTTCGTCTGCGCTCGCGCTCTTGAGCACAAGCTCGCCGAGATGCGCACGTGCCTCGGCGGATAGATGCTGTCCGGGCATGGCGAGCACACCGATCAGCGTACCACCAATCGCGCTCAGCACCACGAGGGCAAGCGCGAGCAGCATGATGGTGCCCACGCGCGTGCGCGGACGCGGCAGCGCGATCACCTGCCGCAGTCCGAAAAACGTTGCGACAACCAGCAGCGGAATCGCCGCCATGTTGACGATGGATAGATACAGTTGACCGACAAAGTACGCGAGCGCGCCGGCCGGCTCGGCGAACACGCCGCACAGGCCACCCGTGGCGAGGCACACGATCAACCCGAGCGTGTTCTGCGAGAGCATATGCAGTGCTTTCATTCGGGACGATTCCAACCGCGCTCGCAGGCGTATTTCACAGTGGCGCGGGCGAGTTCGAGCGAGCTGTCGATGAGCGTGAGCGGCAGCGACGCAATGCGCTGCGCCGCCAGCGGAATCTCGGTGCAGGCCATGAGCGCCATACACACGTCCTGGCTCGCGAGCGTCTTAAGCACTTCTTCCAGGCGCGCGCCAGCCACATCGAGCTTGCCCGCCTTCACTTCACGGATGCACGCCGCCACGCGCAATTGCATTGACTTGTCGGGCACCACGGGCTCGATGTCGAAATCGACGAGCGTCTGCTGGTAGAAGCCCGACACGAGTGCGCCGCCGGTGGCGAGGACCGCCACGCGGTGTGCCGTGCGCGGTACGGCCGCCACGCACGCCTGCACGATGTGCAGAACCGGTGCTTTGCTGCGCTCGCGCATCGGATCGTACCAGTGATGTGCCGAGTTGCACGGAATCACAATTAGGCCCACGCCGTTCTGGTTCAGCAGGTCAATGCCGTCGAGTAGAGCCGGAAGTGGATCGGCACCACCGTTGATGATCGCGTTCGAGCGGTCCTCGATGTGAGGCAAGTTCGCCACCAGCAGCGGAATATGCTCCTGATCACTGCTCGCCATGGTCAGGCGCACGATCTTGTCCATGAAGTCGACGGTCGCGAGCGGCCCCATGCCGCCAAGAATCCCGACCATTGCCATCTGAGGCTCCTAGATCCTGTTCACATTCTCACCAGCGGCCCAAAGGCGCAGGCAAGCACCGCGAAGGCGAGATAGTTGCCTGCGAGCTTGTCGTAGCGAGTGGAGACGCGACGAAAATGTTTGATGCGATTGAAAAGGCGTTCGACGATGTTCCGAGTCCGGTACAGCTTGCGGCTGTAGCGACGCTTGGTCTTTCGATTCGAGCGCGGCGGAATAACGGCCTTCGCACGCGCAGCGTGAATGGTGTTGACGAAGGCATCCGAGTCATAGCCTTTGTCGGCGATCACGGCACCCGTGCGCAAATGCTCGACCAATTCGTGCGCACAGGAGATGTCCGAGACCTGCCCTTCGGTGGCGATCATTCGGAGAGGTCGTCCGGCTTCACCGACAGCCAAATGTAGCTTGGTCGTCAGTCCGTCGCGCGAACGCGCCGAGCGCTTGCGAACCGTTTTTTTTCGAGCACCGGCCGAATGCTGGTGGGCCCGCACGATGGTTGCGTCGATCAGCACGTGTTTGAGCTGCGTTTCGTCGGACACCATATGCGCCACGCGCTCCCACACACCTTTGCGACGCCACTGAGAGAACCGCATGTACACCGTATGCCATTTTCCGAATCCCTTCGGCAGATCGCGCCACGGGCAGCACGTCCGGCCAATCCAGAGAACGGCTTCGACAAACCAACGATTGTCGGACGCCGTTCGCCCCGGATCGCCCTCCTTGCCCGGTAGGGCGGATTCGATTCGTGCCCATACCTCATCGCACAGTAACGTTCGGATCATCTTGGCCCGCTCGTGCAAAGACAAGATGGAAACACATTTCATCCAATGTGAACAGGCCCTAGATCTTGAGCGGACGCGGGCAGATTACACAAACCGCCGCTGCATTGCCGATCACAAGCACCAGCGTGCGCAGCATGTCGCAGATCGGATCGACGGCGAGGAACAGGATGAACGCGGCCTCGAACGGCAGGCGCAGGTAGGCGCAGGTCATGCCCACGAGTGAAACCGTCACGAGACCCGTCGTGCCAGCCGAGGCAAAGCCGGCAAGCACCGAGGCGAGCAGCACCGTCACCACCTCCACCACCCCGAGAGAATGCCCGTAGAGCTGCGCGATGAAGAGCGTCGCACACACGTAATAGACCACCGGTCCTACGCGCAGCAGCGAGATCGTGAGCGGCACGAGCAGTTCGACGCGCGAGCGTGCGAAGCCGAGGCCGCCCGCGAGGCTCTCGATCATGCTGGGCATGCAAGCCGCGCTGTTGCGCGTGGCGAGCGCGAGCGCGAACGGTGCGCGCAGCGCGTCGAGGGTCTTGCCAAGGCTGTGGCTCGAGCGCTTCCATATGATGACGGCGGCGAGCACCAGCAGTAGCGCCGAGGCGACGAAGAAGGCCAGCACAAACTGCAGCATCGCGTGCAGCGGGTCAACCCCCGACTTGCCGAGCTGAGCCGCGCTCATGCAGAAGAGAATGAGCGGCAGCGGGTAGCTAAGCCAGTGCATAAGCTTCTGGCACGCGTGATAGACGGTTTCGAGCGACTGGCTCAGGCCCATCGAGATGCGCTCAGGCACGCACCCCACGGCCAAGCCAAACAGCAGCGCGAACACGAGCGCCTTCAGGGCGTCGCCGTTGGCGAGCACCGCGAAGATGTTGGTGGGCACGAGGCTCGCAAGCACGTCGGAGAGGTTGGGCGACTTTGCTGGCAGGTCGGCACCATAGAGGTTCATCACCGTGTCGCTCGACGAACTGTCGCTGCCGACCATCAGGCCGAAAGTTTGCATTGTCGCCGCAGACATGTTGGCGCCCGGTTGCATGACCAGCAGAACGATTGCGCCGACCACGGCGACCGTCGCCGACGCGCCGAGGAACACCAAGCTCACGCGCATGAGCAGCCGCGAAGTACCGCCGTCGCGAAAGAGCCGCTGCAGGCTGAAGATCACTGCGGAAATCATGAACGGCAAGGTCGTCATCTTCATCAGATCGACGTAAATGTCGCCGATAAAGGCGAGCTTTTGTGCGAGCTCTGGCAAGAGCAGGCCAAACACTCCGCCGAGCGCCAGACTGCCGATTACCACCCAAGGGGCGAGAGCGAATGCGTAAATCCTGCTGGAATTCATGGTGGTCTCCGTCGTGCTGTTTCCCACTGTTTGTCGATTAGTGATCCGCGGCCTGAAGGACCGCGTTCACGTCGAGCTTGACGCTGCGCTCGGCGAGGAATTGGTTGACAAACGAAAGCAGGGCCGGGGCATTCACGTTCACGCCGATAGCGAACGTGTCCTCCAAATCCCGAAGCGTCACGACGCGCAGGTTCAGCGAAGCGGTCGGATCCACCTTGAGCACGCGCTTGACTTCGAATTCGTCGCGATAGGCCGCCGTGATCTCGCCGGTGTTGAGCGCCTTGTGCACGTCGTTCCAGGTCGGATAGCTGCGCACCTGCGCACGCGGGAAATCGTTCATGACGTAGCCTGCGTACGACGAGTTCGACACCACTCCGATGCTGCCGTCGAACGAGCGCACCACCGCCGGCACCGACCGGCCGTTCGCGAGTTGCGCAAACTTGACGCGGTTGAGCAGCAGCGCGCGATTCAGGCGCAGGTACGGCGAGCTGAACGCAATCACGGTGGCACGCGTGAGGGTGCGCGAAAGCTTGCTCACCGCGATGTCGGCTTGGCCGCGCGCGAGCAGGTTCACCGCATCGTCGAAGGTGCGCGCACCGCGGTTAAAGCGCACCTTCACGTGGAGCTTGTTCGCCATCTCGCGCGCGAGGTCGATGTCGAGGCCTTCGAGTTTGCCGTTACGTTCCTCGAAGAACGGCGGCTGGTCCACGCCCAGCACAGCCACCACCAGTTCGCCGCGGCCAATGATGCGCGCGAACTCGGGCGCGAGCAGCCGTCCATCGGTCATCTGGACGAGACCGGTCGAGGTGGTGACGGGTGCGCTAGCCGGGGTCGCGATTGCGTTCATGAGCCCAGGCGTGCCAACGCCGGGCGGTGTCGCGGCGAGCGCGCTGGTTGCAGCGGCAAGCGTCGTGCCGGCAAGCGTCGCACCGATCCACGCACGCATCCTGCGTTGGACGACGCCCATCAGGGGCGCGGTTTGCGAGACGCGCATGTCGTTTGACAGAAAAATGAACAAGGAAGACGACATGAAATTACCGGTCTCAAGGAGTTGAAGAAGAGAGTGCGGGCGCCGCCGCCAAATCGCCCGCGTCGAGCGAAGACTGGGCGGCTGCGCCTGGCTGCGGCGCGACTGAAACGACGGCGGGCGCAGCACGAAGCGCGTCGGCGCTCTGCGTTGGCGACCGGCTCACGTGCGCGCCGATCTCCATACCGAGCAGGAACAGCAGCAGGCACAGCAGGAGCGCACAGATCACGGCGATCGTCACCATGCGCGAAGTCATCGAAAAAACGTATTGCATATATGTCTCGTTCTCAGGCTGTTAGCGTGGTGAATTGCGCGGGCGCGACGACCTGGATGACACCGGCCCACATACACATCAGCTTCGATGCGTTCTGTAGTGCAGGCATCGCGCCAATCGTGACCGTCGGCGAGCCCGGAGCCCAAGGCGCGACTGTGGCAGGCACGCACGGCATCGGCGTAAGCACGCCCGATGCCGCGACCGTGGCGGCGGCCACCATGGGATTGGCCATCGAGCTGCATAGCCCGAACGGCACGATGTTGACGAATGGTTTTGAGTCCATTATGTTCGCCGCCGGCGCACTCGCCATCACACGGTTGACCGGAAGCACCTGCAGCGTCGCGGGCGCGGCGCCAAAGCTGCACTGAAGCAGTGCGCCCGAAGTCACCTGAATTCCCATGTTTCCCCTCTCACCCACTTTTCCAATTGCTTGACAATGCGCGGCCTACGGACGGTGTCTCCGTTAGCTGCGGGCACATCGAGCGTACTCCACTCGCCCTGCGGCTTGCCCAGGCGATAGACCCGCTCGTGCGTTGCCGTCCCGTCTGGCGCGTAGCGGCGCAGCGTACCGTGCAGCAGGTCCGTCTGGTACGGCAGGCTCTGCACTAGTGTGCCATCAGCGGCATACTCGCGCGTCTCGCCCTCGAGCCGGCCTTTCGCGTAGCGCGCGCGACGCACCACCACGCCGTCGTGCAAGAAGAGCGCTTCACGTTCGAGCTTCCCGATCTCGTAGGTCATGCGTGACGTCACGAGGCCCGAGGGTGCATACGTCGTGCTCTCGCCGTGCAGCTCGCCAGCAACGTATTGCCGCCGGCCTGCGAGGCGCCCGTCCTGATATACCGACATCGCACCGTCGAGCTGGCCCATTCGGTACTGCGCCTCCTGCACGGGCCGCCCCTGCGCGTCAAACGTACGCAGCGAGCCGTCGAGCAAGCCGAACGCGTAGCTCGCGCGCAGCAGCGCCGTGCCGTTGGGCGCGTACTGCACGGTCTCGCCGTACGGCACACCGTTGACGAGCTCGGTGCGGCTCACGAGGCGGCCCGCGCTGTCGCGCGTCTCGACCACCGTCGGCTCGACGGCATCGGCGGCGTACAACACGGTGGCGGTTGGCATGGGTTCGGACATAGAGTTCCTCAATTGAGCTGGACGATGCCGCCCTTGAGCGCGAGCTGGCCGCCGCCGTCAACCGTTTGCTGAGCAGAGGCTTTGTGCGAAATCGTCATGCCTTCAGTGCTGAGCGAAGTCGTGGCCTTGATCGCGTGCGTGGTGCCGGCTTCGCTCGCGAACGAAGTGCCAGCCTTGATGCTCACCGAGCCCGTCACGTCGATCACCAGATTGCCGCCCACCTTCAGCGTGTAATGGCCGTCGACGGCATGCACGTAATCGCCCGTCACGCTATGCGTAAACTTCGCGTGATTGGTGTGCGTTTCGTCGCCGGTCACGTCGAGCGCGCGCGTCCCCTTGACGATATGCATCTCCTTGCCCTCGCTTACTTCGATGCGGCGGTCGCCCTTTTTCACAACGTGCGTCTCCGCGCCCGACTTCACGGTCGTCGAAAGTGCGTCCTCGATCTCGACTGTCATGTCCTTCTGTGCGTGGAAGTACAGCTCTTCAGAATGGATCTTGTCCTCCATGCGAATCTCGTTTCCTGCCCTGCCTTTCTTCGACGAGCGCGAGCGCATCACGCTCTGCGTCTGCATCGATGGCAGCGAAATGGGCGTCGCGTTCTCGCCGTTGTAGACGCAACCGGTGACGAGCGGCCGGTCGGGATCGCCGTCCACATAGCTCACGACGACTTCCTGCCCAACGCGCGGAAGGAACAGGTGCCCCCAGCCCGGCCCCGCCACCGACTGCGCGACGCGGACCCAACAGGAGCTGTTCTGGTCGGCCCCTGATGTGCGGTCCCAGTGGAACTTGAGCTTGATACGGCCTTGCGCGTCGGTCCACATTTCCTCGTCGGTTGAGCCGACCACTTTCGCGGTGTGCGTGCCCGCCACAAGCGGCCGGGGGGTCACGAGCGGCGCACGAAATGGCACAGTGACAGGAAATACGTCGAATTCGTTTCTGTAAGCCATGTTTGAAGCCGTATGCCGCACGACGCGCGTGACATAGCTCATGTTGAGCGAGCTGTCCGGATGCCCGCTCAGCGTGAACGTAGTGCCGGCGGCAAGACCGTAGTACCAGCTGCCGCCATGCCCGGTCTGTCGCGTGACGTTGTGTGCCTCGAGTTGCACGGTGGATAGATGGGTCGCCTGCCCGGCAGTCGCGACCCGGCCGGGGAAGGTGTAGCGCGTGCCGGTCGGCACGCTCGAGGAGCCTTTCGCCGAGGACGTCATCGTTGCCGGCGACGTGTAGTCGTAGTCGCTGACGATGTGCTCGCCAGCTACGACGCCCCGCGCCATTGCAAACGATTCGAGATGCTTTGCATCGCAGGCAGAATCCGCACGGGGTGCGAAATATAGCTCACCGGCAGGGGTTGCGTCGTGGGCCGAAGGTTCGTCGGCGAGCACCATCGTGTGCGCGCCGTCCGCGAACGTGAAGAAATAGAAAATACCTTCCTCTTCCATTAGCCGCGAGATGAATTGAAATGCGCTCTCGTCGTACTGGACGCAGTACTCGCGCGTCCCATAGGCACTCCTGCTCTTCGTGCGATCCTCGAAGGTCACGCCGAAGCTACCCAACACGCTTTTGATGATTTTGAGCGCCGACTGGTTCTGCCAGATCACGCGGTCCTGCCCGAGCGTGAGCAGCCACAGGCGCGGCGCAAGTTCCGCCGAATAGAACCCGTACTTCACGTCGGCGCCCGCGTGCGCGAAACGTGTGACCATGCCGTTGAAATGCCTTGCGATGCCAGTCTGGTCCTTAAGCGTCACCGTCACGCTTTTCCCGACGATCTCATCGGGATCGAGCGCCTTATTAGTCGAACGCATACGCAGATCGAAGCGAAATAGCTCTGAGATTGCTTCACGGCCCCCAAAACCGTCGAGCAACAGCACGTCTTCGCCGAACGGCGTCGAGACCGATGCGAACCAATTCGCCTGGCCGGGAGTCGACATGCGCTTACGCCTCCTCGTTGGAGAGGAAACGGAACTCGATCGCGCCGGCCAGAGTCAGCGCGAGATGCACTCCGCAAAACGGTTCGGATATCGAAATGCGCTCGAGGACCTGGCGCGCAAGCTCCGGAAGCACCGACTGCGTGAGGATGTGGTCCACGTTGCGCGCGCCGCTGTCCACTTCCTTGCACCGTTGCGCGATCAGCGCGGCCACGTCCTCGTCCCACGTGAGGTCCGCGTGATGGTTACGCTCGAAGCGCTGTGCGAGCCGTTCGAATTTCAGGTTCACGATCGCATTGATCTGCGCGTCGCCGAGATGGTAGTAAGGCACAAGCACGAGTCGGCCAAGAAATGCCGGGCTGAACTGCCGCAGCAGCGCCGGGCGTAGCTTCTCGATGAGCTCCTCAGGTGGGGGGCGGCGGCCGCCGCTGGATGCCTCAGTGATGATGTCCTGGGCGGCGTTCGACGTGAGCAGGATCAGTGTATTCTTGAAGTCGATCGGTACACCTTCGCCGTCTTCTATCACGCCCTTGTCGAACACCTGGAAGAACAACTCCAGTACATCCGGATGCGCCTTCTCCATTTCGTCGAGCAGCACAACGCTATACGGACGGCGACGCACTGCCTCGGTGAGCACGCCGCCGCGCCCGTAGCCGACGTAACCCGGTGGCGCGCCCTTAAGCCCGGACACGCTGTGAGCTTCCTGGAATTCCGACATGTTAACGGTGATCATGTTGCGCTCGCCGCCATACAGCATGTCCGCGAGTGCACACGCCGTCTCGGTCTTGCCCACGCCGCTCGGCCCGATGAGCAGGAACACGCCAACCGGCTTGCCCGGATCGTCGAGACCGGCGCGGAACGTGCACACGCGGCGCGCGATCGCGTCGAGCGCCTCGTCCTGGCCCACCACTCGCTCGGCGAGCTTGTCCTGGAGATTGAGAACGGTGTGCAGCTCGTCGGCAAGCATGCGGCCAACGGGAATGCCAGTCCAGCCCGAGATGACCTTGGCCACCGTTTCCGAGTCCACGCACACGGGCACCATCGGTTCATCGTTCTGCACGGCTTCAAGGCCTTTTTCGAGTCGTGCGAGGTTTATCGCAAGCGATTCGACATCCTCACCGTCAGCCGTGGTTCCGGGGTCTGCAAGATAGCTGCGGATCTTCTTGCGCCACGCCAGGATCTCCTCCACCGCGCGCTTTTCGGTGCCGAGCTTGTCGGTCAAACGCGAGCGCTGCGCGCGCGCTTCGCCGAGCTGCCTCGTCACCGCAGTGACGGCGTCAGCGCGGTCGGCGCCAGTGGCAGACTCGTGGTGCAGGATGCGAAGCTGGTGCTCCGCTGCGTCGATCGTGCGGCCAAGCGCCTCGACTTCTTCCGGCGTACCGCTCTGTCCGATCGCAACGCGCGCGCACGCGGTGTCAAGCACGCTGATCGCCTTGTCCGGCATCTGGCGGCCGGAGATATAGCGATGCGATAACTTCACGGCGTCACACACGGCGTCGTCGAGGATTTCCACGCCGTGATGCTCTTCGAGCTTCTGCACCATGCCGCGCAGCATGTCAATGGCGACAGCCTCGCTCGGCTCCTCGACCTTGACCACCTGGAAGCGCCGCGCGAGCGCCGGGTCGCGCTCCACGTATTTCTTGTACTCGGCCCACGTGGTCGCGGCGATCGTGCGCATCTCGCCGCGCGCGAGCGCCGGCTTAAGCAGATTGGCCGCATCGCCTTGGCCTTCGCTGCCGCCCGCGCCGATCAATTGGTGTGCCTCGTCGATGAAAAGGATCACCGGCATCGGCGATGCCTTTACCTCTGCAATCACCGACTTGAGCCGGTTCTCGAACTCGCCTCTCACGCCCGCACCTGCCTGGAGGAGCGCCAGGTCTAGCGAACGCACCGACACGTTGACGAGCGCGGGCGGCACGTCTCCCTGCACGATGCGCTGCGCGAAGCCCTCGACCACAGCCGTCTTGCCCACGCCTGCTTCGCCTGTGAGGATCGGGTTGTTCTGGCGGCGGCGCAGCAGCACGTCGATGAGCTGGCGGATTTCAGCGTCGCGTCCGCGAATCGGATCGATCTTGCCCCCGCGCGCGAGGCCGGTCATGTCGACGGTGAATTGCTCCAGCGCCGACTTGCGACCGTTCGCGCCAACAGAGCCGCCCGCCCTGCTCGGCATCTCACCCGCCCCTGTCGCGGCGAACGACGTGGACACTGGCACCGCAGCAGGCTGCACTGCATCGGGGCCGTGATCGGGACTTTGCGAGCCGCCCGCATCTTCCGACGAGCCAGTAAGAATCACCGCAAGCCGTTCGCGCAGGGCCGCGCGCGGAAAGTTGAGCAGCGCGGGCGCCGATTCGAGCAGCATGCCGCGCAGACTGTCGACTTCGAGCAGCGCGAGCACGAGCGTGCCCGAACGGATCTGCTGCTCGCCAAGCAGCATTGAGCTGAGCAGCCACGCTTCCTGGAAGAGCGTCGAGAAGGTCGGCGAAAGCGCCGGCGTGCGGCTGTTGCCGCGCTTGAACCCGTCAACGGCCTTCTGCAGCTGCGAGGTGAGCGTTTCGGGCTCGATGGCGAAATGAGCAAGAATCGCCTTCACGTCCGGCGCGTCGGATTCGAGCAGCGTAAACAGCAGGTGCTCGACGTCGACGTTGTAGTGCGTCTGTCGCACGCACAGCTGCGCGGCGTGTTCCATTGCGCGCTTGCATTCCGGATTGAGGCGGCTCAACAACGTGCGAATATCGATATCCATGCGCGGTCCTTAGTGATGCTTCGGCGCGGGCACGGCGGCCTCGCTCATCGCGAGGCGCACCGGTGCCGGTGCGTGAATGGTTTGACGCGAGCAGCCCAGCCACGTCGTCCAGCCGAGGCGGGACGCGCGCGGGCCACCGGCTTCGCAGGCGGTGGCTTGCGGCGCGAGGCGCAGCACAAACTGAACGTCGAAATCCTGCTGCAGATACGCGCGGATGAGCCATGCGGCGAGTGCGTGATCGGCGCCGTCGGGCAATAGCGCTTCGAAGCGCGCCTTCGTCAGGCCCGGAAATTCGAGGCAGATGCCGCTCGCCTGGTCCCACGTGCGCCGCCCGAGCACGGCCACACCGGGGAACCGCGCCGAGCCCGAACCCGCTCGCGCGAGGCGCAGCGAATCGGAGCTTTCAACCTCGCGCCAGCCGCCGACGAATTGCGCGCCGCGCACTTCGAGCCCGAGCCGGTCGGCAAGCAATGCAATGAGGCCCGCCATCGAGCGGGGCGCGGCGCTCAGCAGCCCCGCGTGGCGCAGCCACAACTGCGCTTCCCACGCGCCGCGCGGGCCATCGCGCAGGCCCAGATTGCTGAGCGCGTCGAGTGAGACCGCAATCGCGCTCGCGTGCGGCGAACGCCAGTTCAGCCCCGGCGAGTACTTCTTGCGGCTACGATACAAGAACGAAAGAAAACGGTGATTGAAGACGTCGAGCAGGTCCGCCGTCGCCGTGTCGTGCTGCGCCCGGCGCTCCAGCACGAGTTCGGTGTACGCCATCGGCAGTGGGCCGTTCGCGCCTGCGAGCGTAAGCACAGGCGTGGACAATGTCCAGGTGACGCGCGGCGCGTACGACACACTGCCGACAGCGTGCAGGCCGCCTTGTCGCGCTTCCGTATGCTCTCGCACACTGTGGACGTCGCTCGGCTCGAACGCGAGCGAGACGTGACCGGTGAGGCGCACGGCCTCGCCCAGCCCGTTGCTGCGCCCGAGCGAACGCGCCCACGGCACTGCCCGGTCAAGCAGACTGATCGCCTGAAACAGATCAAAGCGCTGCGGATTGGCCTTAAGACGGTCGATCAGAGCAGCTGCTGGCAGCCTGTCATCGGCTCCCATTGCTTCCATATCTCGTCTCCACGGCGCACTACGAGCCGCACAAAGGAATTGACTGACGTGTACATCGCGAAGAAGCGCGCGAGCACGGCGCCCAGCAGCAGCGGCGAGCCGCCCACGAAGGTTTCGGGATCGAACTCGACTGCCACCTCGGTGCCACGGCAATAGCCACGCCACGCGTCGCCGCCGACATGCGCGGTCGCACTGCGCGCCTCCACACTGCGGATGCCGCGAATCTGGTCCTGCTCGCGAGTACTGTCGGAAACGAAGAGGCGCAACATCTCCTGCAACTGCGCACAGCCCGTCGCACCGCTCACGAGCGAGTGATAATTGAGCGTCAGCATCGAGATCAAGCGCCACAGCGTTTCGCTGCCAAGCGCCGGGCTTCGCTGAGCGGTCGGTTCGTAGAGGCAGCGCACGCGCACGTTCTGCGAGACCTTCTCGACCAGCATGCGCGCACCCACCGGCACCTGCTCAGCGAGCCGGCTGTTCGTGCACAGCACGTTCGCGTAGATCACGGGTGCACCGGGATCGGCAAACATGTTGGCTGAATCGACGAAGCTCAGGAACATGTCGGTTCCCTGGACGTTCTCTCGCAGACTGCGCTGGCGTCGGGCGGACCAGAACACGGTGTCACCCTCGGCATCGACGTGATCGATGGCTGAAAAGCACGGCACCTCCGCCTCGGCCCCCAGTGTCGGATGCGAGGCCACGACGGAGTCGATCGAGTGGATCTCAGTGATCGACTCGCGCCGCTGGTCCGCGGCCAGCCGGTACTCGTAGTGACAATGATCGACGACGATCGGCTCGCTCGTCTGCGAGAACAGATTTATGACCGGCACGCAGCCGAGCTGGAAATGCCCCGCGTGCAGCATGCCGAGACCGCGCGGCGTGCGGTTCAGGTGCAGCACGATCTCGCAACGGCGGCCCTTGCCGAGACGCCCTTCGAGATGGTGCAAATCGAAAAAATGAAACTTGCGCGGAAACGCAAAGTATTCCTGCATCAGCGCGTATGCGGGCTGCGCGTTGCGCGGGCGCGGCAGCACGTCGTCCGCTGCGCCGTAGCCCACTTCGCGCCACGCGCGCACGGGCAGCAACGTTGGCGCGCGCGCATCCTCCGGACGCACCGAGATGTCCGCCACGCCCGACACTAGCAGCTCGTAGAGCGGCATCGTCACCATCCAGTCGCCGTGGAGGTGCAGGCGCAACTGCTTGATTTCCAGCTCGGCAAAGTCGACGCCGTCTGCACATTCCAGCGTGAGGCGCAGCGTGGCGTCCTCGCCAAACGAGGCGTGGCTGATGCCGAGAGGCCAAAGCACCGTCTCCCACGCCGTGCGAAAGCGGCACGCGTCGCCCGTTTCCGTGCGCACCTGCAAGCCCGCGTGACGCGGCACGGCAAAGCCGGCCGTCACCTTGCCATGGGTCCGGTCGAGTTCGAACTGCGCTACGGTCATCGACGGTACGGGCTGCACGAGAGTCGGACACACGTTTTCGAGCAACGCTGAAGCGACCTGCGGAAACTCTTGGTCGAGATCGCGATGCACGCGCGCCGCGAGAAACGCGACCGCCTCGACAAGACGCTCCGTATGCGGGTCGAGCGACTCGGTGCCGTGCAGCGCGAGACGCGAGGCGATTTTCGGATAGCGACGTGCAAACTCCGCACCTTGCAGACGCAGGTACGAAAGCTCGCGTTTGTAGTATTGAAGGATGTCGTCGTTCGGCATATCAGCTCAAGCGTTGTCTCACGCCGCGACGAGCGTATGGCTGTTGGCGGCAAGCTCGAACGCCACGTGCGTGATGCTTTGGCCAGCACGCATTTGAGCACTAATAGTCAGGATTGCCCGCTGCGTGTGGGCAGCGGGCAAAGCGAACGCAACATCGACATTGACGAGGCGCGGCTCGAACAGAGAAATCGCACGCCAGATGGCTGCGGCTATCGCATCACGGTCAGGTCCCGAATGCAGTGACCGATCCGAAAAGTCTGGCACGCCGTAATCGATCACACTCAAGTCGCATTCGTAAAATTCTTCGAACGTCAAACGAGAGCGCGCATTGAGCAGTCGCGTGAGTTCGCGTGCGATCGACGCCCGCAGCGCATCTGCGCCGGGGAGCTGCGCCTCGCCGCTGGCGGCGAGGCGATCGAACAATGGCATCGGTGAACTGCTTACGATTGCTGGCATCACGCAAAAACTCCAGGCGTCACTGACCGGGAAGCTCCAGACTCCGACGGAGGCGCGCATTTGAGCATCAGGCAGCCGGCGCCGCAATCGCATTGTTCTTGGCCAGATCCCAGCCAAACGAGGCGGTACCCTTCTTCGTCGAGTCGACATTCTGCTGCGTGTACACGGTCGCCAACTTCGTGAAGTGAATCGACATGCTATCGTTCGGTTCGCCAGCACCGGAGGTACTAATCGCCGAGATCATGGCGTCGCTGAGCGTATACACGATCAGCGGCATGAATTTGCCTTTTTCGTTACGCCCAATCGAGATCTTGGCATCGCCAAGCGGATCGCCACTAGCACACGCCTCATAGAGCGCCGGCGTGGACTGGTCAGTTACCTTGGTGACGCTGAATTCGCTAAAATTAGGACGGCCGAGCGTGCGTTCGGTGCGACCCACATCGTTGTTCATTTGCATTTGCACGCCATGCGAATACGAATGCAAGACGATGTGGTCGGCCGCGCCTTCCAGCACCGAATTGCCCTTGATGCTCTTTAATTGCAGGAGAACGATATCCATGACTGCCTCTTAACAGTGAGTGTAAGTTCAGCTTACGCTTGCGGTTAGCGCCGCACGCACGATCGTCAAGCAGCTGCTGCTGGCAGTTCCGCGACGAGACGAATCGACGCCGTCAGTTCTTCCATCTGGAAGTGCGGCTTCAGGAAGCAGGTCGCGCGATACGCTCCCGGCTTGCCCTGCACCTCCGTCACGTCCACGCGTGCCTCGCCAAGCGGGAAGCGCGCCTTCTGTTCATGCGAGGCCGACGGATTGATCAACACGTAGTCCGCAATCCAGTTATTCAGATACGCCTCAATGTCGCCGCGCGACTGGAAACTTCCCACTTTGTCGCGCATGATCACCTTAATGTAGTGCGCGAAGCGTGAGGCCGCGAGCACGTACGGCAGACGCGCCGAAAGCTGCGAGTTGGCGTTGGCGGCGTCCTTGTTGTAAAGCTTCGGACGATTGGTCGTCTGGCTACCGAAGAAAGTCGCGAAGTTCGATCCCTTCGAGTTCACGAGCGAAATAAAGCCAAGATCATTCAGCTCTTTTTCGCGACGGTCGGTGATCGTCACTTCGGTTGGGCACTTGAGGACGACATCGCCCTCGTCAGTCTTGTACGCGTGCGCGACCATGCTCTCCACCTTGCCGCCGCCTTCCACGCCGCGGATGGAGGTCGCCCAGCTGTACTTCGCGAACGCATCGGTAATGCGCAGGCCAAGCTGGTAGGCAGAATTGGCCCATAAGTACTTGCTGTGATCGGAGCCGTCGACGTCTTCTTCGAAGTTGAAATTCTCAACAGGCTTCGTCTTCGCGCCATACGGGAGGCGTGCTGCGTACGAGGGCAGCACAAGCGAGACATAACGCGAATCTTCCGAGTCGCGGAAACCACGCCAGCCGGCGAGCTCGGCGCTCTCAAACGTTTTCGAGAGATCACGCGTCACGCCAAGGTCCGTGAACGATTTCAGGTCGAACAGGCTCGGCGCGGCTGCAGCTATAAATGGGGCGTGCGCCGCTGCGGCCACCTTCGACATACGCTCCAGCAGCGCGATGTCCTGCGGATGACGACCGAACGAGTAGTCGCCGATCAGCATCGAAAACGGGTGGCCACCGAACGTTCCGTATTCCTCTTCGTAGACTTTCTTGAAGAGTGCGCTCATGTCGTGATCGACCGCGGTTTCGAGATCCTTTAGCAAGTCTTTCTTCGTCACGTTCAAGAGGCGCAGCTTCAGGCGCGGGCCCGTTTCCGTGCCGTACACCATGTCGTGCAGACCCGTCCATGACGCTTCGAGCGCCTGGAACTCCTGATCGTGCATGATCGCATTGAGCTGATCCGAGAGCAACTTGTCGATCTCGGCGACGCGCTCGTTGATCATTGCGACGACGCTCTTGTCCGGGCTTGTGCGCATGCCTTCGTCGAGAATCTGCGACGCGAGCTGGCCGATCAGTTTCTTCGCGTAGCCGCTTTGCGACGGCTCGACGGCCATGTTGCCTTCGTGAACGATGCGCTCGAGCAGGCTCATCTCGGCGCCTAACGAGGCTTCGAGGTTCCGGGCTTCGCCGGCTACAGCATTGCTTTCCATGTGAATTACCTTTGGAAGTTCGTTGCACCCACAACTGGGCGGTTTGGGCCTCGCCCGTATGCCAGCCGCGGCTTATTCAACCGGAGCACTGCCCATAGCCGCGGCGGCGGGTGCGTTGCCGGCCTGGGCTTGACTTTGAACTTTCTTAAGCTCCTCACTGCTCTGCACGATCCGCTCGAGTATCGAATCGAGTTCGTCGTTGCCGTCGAGTTTTGCTAGCAGATCGCGCAGTTGCTGGCGCGCTTCGAGCAGCTTGGCGAGACGCGGCACCTGGTTCACGATGCTTTCAGGGTGGAAATCCCCGAACTTTTCGAACTTCAGCTCGACCTTGATATTTCCCTCACCCTTCATCGCATCGGGTACGGAGAGATCGAGGCGCGGGCCGATTTTTCCCATGATTTCGTCGAAGTTATCACGGTCAATATCGACCAGACGGCGCTCCTTGAGCTTGGGCAACGGCGTGGCCGGATGCCCCGAAAGGTCCGCCAGCAGACCGACCACAAGCGGAAGCTCACGCTTCTCGACTGCGCCGCCAACTTCGACGTCATAGGTGATCTGAACACGCGGCGGACGGTTACGCCCCACCCATTTCTGCAAACTGTTCGACATGGATCTCTCCGGAAATACCTGGCTGCTTAGGATAACGAATATTTAATGCCCGATTCGCCCGCGCACGTATCGGCACAAAGTGCAAACCGCTCAAAGTGCTGATCGGAATAAGTCGCGTACAAAATTTCGAGAGCAATGCCGGCATTACAATACCATTACATTTCCATTTTCCGCAATGGTATTGTCAATTTTTTCGGCATGCGGACGAGCGAGGTCAGCAGAAGCGAAGGTCGATTGACGTCACCGATTGCGGCGACGAGACAGCACACGCGTACTCGACGCGATCCGCGCGCTGATGCTCGAGCAGTTGCCCGGCGTCGTTCCGAAAAGCCTGCTCGACAAGGCTTTGTTCAGCAGGGTAGTCGCCCAGTTGGTTGCAGACGCAACTATGCATTTTTGAAGCAAACGGGCCTACCGAACGAATTCCACAGGTTCAGCAGGTTGGCGATGATCACGCCCTCGCACTGCTGCGACAACAAACACGCGCGGCGGCGTCAATTACCCGAAACTGAACCGCAAGGAGCGACAACTATGACGACCTGACTCGCGACAATTACCCCAGCCGACCGGCCAAGATAGTTGTCGTTTGACCGGCCAAGGTAGTTGACGCTCTACAACGGGCAGCACGCCGCAGGCTGACCACGCCTCGGTCTGCGCAAGGCTGTAATACGCCCCATCGGCGATCACGCAGTCGACGTTCGCGTCGACCGCCAGCACGGCATCCAGGCCCGCCTCGTCGCAGACGTGATCCTCGGTGATCGCGATCTGGTGGACATTCATCTGCGGATCGATCGACAGATGCATCTTGCGCCACGGCGTCCGGCTCGCATCGCGGCCGTACTTTTGCCGATGCCATTCGCTGGCAGCGCTGTTTGACCTGAACCTCGAGCGTGCGAAACCGCTCGCTGAGCAACCCGAAACTCGGCACGGCGATGTCGAGTCCGCGCAGCGCCCAGAATTCCTGCATATGGCCGGCGATCTGCCGCATACCCCAGCCGAACAGCCGGTAGAACATGAAGATCAGTTCGAGGTACGCATCGCTGTACGTCTGGGACTGGCCCGACACGCCATGCTGGTAGGGGGCCTCGTTGATGAACAGCGCCTTCAGATCGCCGTCGGGGCAGTACAGGCTGAGCTGTCCGCGCCGCTTCAGGCTCTCGTTGTACTCGTGCGCGTTGGTTACCGCGTAGTTCGGCTTCGGCCGTTTGCGAGCTTCTCCAGTCTTTAGTCTCGCCTTGTAAGGCATGAAAGTTCGCCGGTCGGATAGATCATGGGGCTCTTTCTACCGGACCCACGGTCGCCGCGCAAGGACCCTGCTGAACAAAGCCAGATTTAGTCTAGTTCACTGCACGTCAGGCGTGCGCGGCGCTGCTGGCTCGAGTGCGGCCCTTGGCGGTTGTGCCGCTCGCTCGCTTCGCGACCGGCCGTGCTTTCTTCGCCACTACGGATTTCATCGCGGTTTTGGCCTTGGCCGTCGCTTTCAGCGTTGTTTCGGCCTTTGCCAGCGTGAGATGCAGACCCATCGCCCCAATCACCTTCATGATCGTCGCGAATTCGGCATTCCCCTTGTTGGAGAGCGCGCGATACAGCGCTTCACGCGCGATGCCCGACTCGCGTGCAAGTGCCGTCATGCCACGTGCCTTGGCAACGTCGCCAAGTGCCGCCTGAATCTCGACCGGATCTCCGCCTTCGAACGCTTGTGCGAGGTACAGACGGTAGTCGGTTTCATCCTTCAGGTACTTCGACGCGTCGAACTCCATCAACTCGCTAACTTTCATGTCAAATCTCCAACTCTTTCGTGATGGCCTTGGCGCGCTTGATGTCCGCGGCCTGCGTGGACTTGTCGCCACCGCACAAAATGATCACCAGCACGTCGCCACGCTGCGTGAAATAGACACGGTAGCCTTTACCCACGTCGATCTTCATTTCCGAGACGCCGTCGCCAACCGCACGCCAGTGTCCAAGATTGCCTAACCGTGCCCGGTTGAGCCGACCCGCGATCGCCGTCGCCGCCTTGCGGTCTCGCACGCGAGACAGCCAAGTGTCAAATTCGGGCGTAATGATCAGTTTCGTCATCTGCGAATTGTAACTCATGGATTACGACGCTGCAAACGCCCGCCCAGGCCACTTAGTCGGACATGCGAAATTCATGCGCCTGCTTCGAGCTGCGCGCAGCGCGAGCTCGTCGCGAGTTGAATCGCGCACGTCAACGCCACCGCCCATCGAAATGGCGAGCGCAAGGGTACGTCAACTCGTAATTGCCGGGCTATGGTGAGGTAATAATGCGCGAAAGCCGCACTTTTGACGCACCGAAGCAAGCGCAAGAAGACTGGCCCGATGCCCAGTCGGGCAATCGCGCGCAGCAACCAGCGCAGGTTGAAGCCCGTTGCGCAC